>CALMIC010000001.1 GCA_937864065.1 uncultured Cellvibrionales bacterium
TTCGTCGCCGGCAATGACAAAATCATGTTCGTCGGCGAGACGGATCAGCTGTTGCAATTGGGCGAGTGACATCACGCTGCCGGTCGGGTTGCCCGGTGAACAAATGAACAGCAACTGGCAGCGCTGCCACACGTCGCGCGGCACACTGGCGAAATCCGGGATGAAACCGTTTGCTGCCGTGCAGGCGAGGAAATGCGGTTCGGCGCCGGCGAGCAATGCTGCGCCTTCGTAGATCTGGTAGAACGGATTCGGCGACACAACCAATGGTTTATTGCCCAGCGGCTTGTTCCCGGCTGCGTCTGGCGACGGGTCGACTACCGCCTGTGCAAACGAGAACAGCGCCTCGCGCGTGCCGTTCACCGGCAGGATCTGTGTTTCGGCATCGAGTGGCTGTGCGAGCCGGAAGCGGCGTGTGCACCAGGCGGCCATCGCTGCACGCAGTGCGGGAATGCCTTTCGTGGTCGGGTAGTTGCTGAGTCCGCCCAGTTTTTCCACCAGCGTGCGCACCACAAACTCCGGTGCAGGGTGTTGCGGTTCACCGATGGAGAGCGCGATAGGTGACAACGAAGCCGGTGGTGTGACGCCGGTTTTCAGGGCTGCCAGCTTTTCGAACGGGTAGGGCTGCAGGGTATCAAGTAGTGGATTCATGTCGGTGCTTGCGTGCCGGTATTCATATAGTGATGACGGATGTCTGGGCGACCTGCTTGTCCAGCTGTTCGCAGATCGCTGCCTGCAGGGCGGCGCAGAATTCCGGATCGGTCAGCTGCTTCCTGTCCTGGTCGGTGATGAAGAACACGTCCTCGACCCGTTCACCGAGCGTGGCGATCTTGGCGTTGTGCAGGCGTATGCCGAACTCGACAAACACGCGGGCGATGCGCGCAAGCAGGCCGGGCCTGTCGGGCGAGATCACTTCCAGCACGGTGGTGCCACTGTTGGTGTCGTTGGTGATGCTGGTGCGGGTCGGCATCGTGAAATGCTTCAGCTCGCGCGGTGTGCGGCGCTGCACGATGGACGGGAAGTTGTCGATATTGTGCGCGAGCTCGTCATGCAGCGTCTGCCAGATGAGGTCGCGGCGCTCGTTGTCGTTGCCGATCGGTTCGCGGTTTTCGTTCAGCACGAAATAGGTGTCGTTGGTGAAGCCGCCGCTGGAGCTGTACAGGCGCGCGTCCTGGATGCTGAGGTTCAGCTGGTCGAGCAGCGTCACCACGGCCGCAAAGGCGTGGTTGTGCGCGCGCATGCGCACGAAAATCTGCGTGGCACCCTCGAAGATGCCATCGACCGGGTCGCGGATCAGGATCAGCGGCTCATCGGGGTTGGCATGGTGTGCAATGGCTTCGGTATGCCATTCGATATCCTGTGCCGATTCGCGCAGGAAGTAGTCCTCGCTGCGGCCTTCCCACACCTTGCGCACTTCCTGTGCGGAAAAGCCCTTGTCTTGCAGGCGCTGGATGACCTGTTGCTGGATCTCGTCGATCCATTCCTGCTTGTCGATCGGGTTTTCCAGGCCGCGCCGCAGTGCGCGCTTGGTTTCGGTGTACAGCTGGCGCAACAGCGAGGCTTTCCAGCTGGTCCACAGCGTCGGGTTGGTGGCGTTCACGTCGGCCACCGTCAGCACGAACAGGTAATCGAGGTGAACCTGGTCGCCGACCTTCAGCGCGAAGTTGCGGATCACATCCGGGTCGGAGATGTCCTGCCGCTGGGCGATGGTGCTCATCTGCAAGTGGTTTTCCACCAGCCAGGCCACCAGGTTGGTGTCGCGCTTGCCGAGGCCGTGGCGCTGGCAGAAGGCGCGGGCATCGACGGCGCCCAGTTGCGAATGGTCGCCGCCGCGGCCCTTGCCGATGTCATGGTAGAGCCCGGCGATGTACAACAGTTCGATACGCGGCAGCTTGCGCACGATTTTGGCCGCCAGCGGGAATTTTTCTGCGGCTTCGGCGTGCCAGAAACGGCGCATGTTCTTGATGCAGGCAATGGTGTGCGCATCCACGGTATAGATGTGGAAAAGGTCGTGCTGCATCTGGCCGACGATCTCGCCGAACTCGGGCAGGTAGCGGCCGAGCACGC
>CALMIC010000002.1 GCA_937864065.1 uncultured Cellvibrionales bacterium
CTGCATGGCTATGATGCGGAATATCGCGCCGAGAAACTGTTACATGGCCTCGGTTTTGTGCAGGCGCAGGTGCGCATGCCGGTCAACAGCTTTTCCGGCGGCTGGCGCATCCGGCTGAACCTCGCGCAGGCACTGATTGCCCGCTCTGACCTGTTGTTGCTCGACGAACCGACCAACCACCTCGACCTCGACGCGACACTGTGGCTGGAGGACTGGCTCAAGGCCTATCCCGGCACCTTGCTGATCATTTCGCATGACCGCGATTTCCTCGACAACGTGGTCGACGAGATCGTGCATATCGAACAGGCCACGCTCAACAGCTATCGCGGCAACTATTCCGCGTTCGAGACGATGCGGGCCATGCGCCTCGCCGAGCAGCAGGCCGGTTACGAGAAGCAGCAGCGCCGCATTGCCGAGATCGAGGATTTCGTGCGCCGCTTCCGGGCCAAGGCCACCAAGGCGCGCCAGGCGCAGAGCCGGCTCAAGGAACTGGAGCGGATGGAGAAGATCAGCCTCGCGCATGTCGATTCGCCGTTCCATTTCAGCTTCCGCGACAGCGACAAGACGTCATCGCCCTTGCTGGTGCTGCGCGATGCGGCGATCGGCTATGGTGACAAACCGCTGCTCGCTAAGGTCAATGTCAACCTGCAGCCGGGTGCGCGCATCGGCTTGCTGGGTGTGAATGGCGCGGGCAAGTCAACGCTGGTCAAGGCGCTGGTCGGCGAACTGCCGCTACTGGCCGGTGAACGGGTGACCGGCGAGCATCTCGCCATCGGTTATTTTGCCCAGCACCAGCTGGAAGCGCTGGATGTGCAGGCCAGTGCGCTGTTGCATATCCAGCGGCTGTCACCGGACGCCACAGAACAGGCGATCCGCAATTTCCTCGGTGGGTTCGATTTCCATGGCGACAAGGCGCTGGAGCCTATCGCGCCGTTTTCCGGCGGCGAGAAGGCGCGCCTGGCACTGGCGATGGTGGTCTGGCAGCGGCCCAACCTGTTGTTGCTCGATGAGCCGACCAACCACCTGGATCTCGAGATGCGCGAGGCGCTGACTGAAGCCCTGCTTGGCTACGGTGGCGCTCTGGTGGTCATCTCGCATGACCGCCACTTGCTGCGCAATACTGTCGATGAATTCTGGCGCGTGCACGAGGGCAGGGTAGAGGCCTTCGACGGCACGCTGGAGGATTACCACCAGCTGCTGAAGGCCCAGCCGGTGAAGCCTGCCGCATCGGGTGACAGCGGGGCTATTCCTGCTGCATCATCAGCGCCAGCAGACCGCAAGGCCCAGCGCCAGCAGGCTGCCCAGATCCGCCAGCAGCTGGCGCCGTTGAAGAAACAGCTCGAGCAGCTGGAGAAGGCGATGGCTGGCCAGCAAGCGCGCCTGTCGCAGATAGAGGGCTTGCTGGCTGACCCGGCGCTGTACGATGCCGATAGCCGCCAGCGCCTGCAGGAACTGCTGGCCGAGCAGGGCGCTTTGCGCAAGCAGCTCGACGACAGCGAAACCGGGTGGCTAGGCTTGCAGGAAGCACTGGAACAGAAAGAACACGAACTCACAGGTGATGTATGACCGATACCGCTGCACTGCAGAAATGTTTTTCCCAAGCGAAACTGAACGGCCTCACGTTGCGCAACCGCATCATCAAGGCCGGTACTTTTGAAGGCAAGTCGCCACGCGGCCTGCCGTCTGCAGACCTGGTCGAGCTGCATCGCCGTATCGGTGAAGGTGGCACGGCGATGACCAACATCGCCTACTGCGCTGCCGAAAACAACGGCCGCCTGCATGCGGACATGATGTACATGCACGAATATGTCCGCGAACCGCTCACGCAGATGATCGCCACCATCAAGACGACCGGTGCAGCAGTGTGCGGCCAGCTGTCGCACGCAGGTGCGATGTCAAAGAACAGCGAGATGGACAGCTGGGTGGTGAAGGGCGCCTCGATCGGGCCGAACATGCTCGGCATGGCTTACGGCAAATTCCTCTGCATCGGCATGACGCGCCCGCAGATCCGCGAGCGGGTGCAGGTGATGGCACGCGCAGCGGCTTTCATGAAATCTGTCGGCTTTGACGCGATCGAGATCCATTTCGGCCACGGCTATGGCCTGAGCCAGTTCATGTCGCCGATCACCAACCGCCGCACCGACGAATACGGTGGCAGTGTCGCCAACCGCATGCGCTTCCCGCTGGAAGTGCTGGCGGCTGTGCGCAAGGCAGTCGGTGACGATTTTCCACTGCTCGGCAAGATCAGCATGTCGGACGGCGTCAAAGGTGGCACGACCTACGCCGAATCGCTGGAGATGGCGCGCCTGCTCGATGAAGGTGGCCTAGACTGCCTGATCGCCAGCGATGGCACCAGCTCGATGAACCCGATGCTGCTGTTCCATGGTGACAGCATCCAGCCAGGTCTGGTCGAGCACGAGAAGAACCCGCTGATGAAAGTCGGCCTGAAGATGATCGGCCCGAAACTGTTCCGCCATTACCCGTATCGCGAAACCTACCTGATCGAGAATGCGCTGCGCATGCGCGACAACTTCAAACGCGGTGCGATGTGCTATATCGGCGGCGTGTCCAGCAACGAAAGCATCGCGCGCGTGATGACCAGCGGCTTTGATTTCATCCAGCTCGGCCGCCCGCTGCTGTATGACCCGGATTTCGTCAAGAATGCCATGGCCGATGCCGCTTATGTCAACGGCTGCACGCACTGCAACCAGTGTGCAGGATTGATCGAGGCGCCTGGCGGCATCCGCTGCACACTGCGCTGACCGTCCTCAGGCGAGCACTCGCGGGACGCGCGCTGACACACTGGTCAGCAACTGGTAGGGAATGCTCCCGGCGGCGGCCGCCACGTCGGCCACCGGGATCGTATCGCCCCACAGCTCGACCCAGTCGCCGATAGCGGGTGCGGTCAGGCCGGTGCAGTCGATCGCCAGTGTATCCATCGACACACGGCCGATCACCGGGACACGCTGCCCATGAAGTGCGACGATACTGCGGTTGAGCGCCGTGATCGGGTAGCCGTCGGCATAACCGGCTGCAACGAACGCGACCAGGCTGTCGCGTTGCGCCTGCCAGCGCTGGTTGTAGCCGGTGCTCTCGCCAGCGGCGAGTGTTTTGACAGCGATGACTTTTCCTTCCAGCTGCATGACGGGTAGCAGGTCCAGCGCTTGCGCGACGGGATTGACGCCATACAGAATCAGTCCCGGCCGCAGCCAGCCGCGGCGTGCTGCCGGCCAGGCGATAAGCGCAGCGGAATTGGCGAAGCTGTGCTGGTCGAGAGACAGGTTGGCCGTGGTGGCGTCGTAGCAGGCGAGTTGCTGCGCGGTCAGGGTATTGTCCGGCTCGTCGGCGCTGGCGAAATGGGTCATCCCTGTCACGCTGGCACACCACGGCAGTGCGCGCAGTGCCGCAAGGGCGGCCGCATACTCTGCGGCCGCGAAACCCAGTCGGTGCATGCCGCTGTCGAGCTTAAGCCAGAAGTGTGTCAGTGGATTGGTCATGCTTTGCCGTTGCGCAAACAACGTGAGCTGTGCGGCCTCATGCACGAGGATGTCGAGCTGCATCGTA
>CALMIC010000003.1 GCA_937864065.1 uncultured Cellvibrionales bacterium
GTTCTTCCAGGCGCTTGCTGAGGTAGCGCACGCGGCGGTCGATCTCGCGCAGGCGTCGCTTGCCGTAGATGTAGTCGCCGTTTTCCGAGCGGTCGCCATTCTTGGCGGCTTCATGCACGGCAGCGGTGACTTGCGGCCTTTCCACCTTCCACAGCTGTTGCAGTTCCGCACGCAGGGCAGCGGCACCCTCGGTGGTGATGTAGGCAGAGCTGCGTGGGGCAGGGGGGCGGTAGCGAGACATGCGCTCGTTCAGCCGCCGGCCAGCTTGACCTTGAAACCGCGCTTCTCGAGCTCGGCTTTCAGTTTGTCGCGCTGGTCACCCTGGATCTCGATCACCCAGTTCTTCACGGTGCCGCCGGTGCCGCACAGCTGCTTGAGCTGTTTCGCGAGTGCCTGCAGTTCGGCTTCCGGCAGCTCGAAGCCGGCGAGTGTGGTCACGCCCTTGCCATTGCGGCCGGAAGTCTCGCGGCGGATGCGGATGAAACCGTCGCCTTTTGGCGGCAGCGACGGTAGCGGGTCGATGGACTTGATCCGGCCGGTGTCGGTGGAATAGACCAGCGTGCTGTTTTTCTTGCTCATCGGGAAACTCTCACAGTACGACGGCCATCTTGCCAAAGTGCGCGCGGCTTTGCATGCGCTGGTGTGCTGCCTCGACGTTGTCGAAAGCGAAGGTGCTGTCGAGCACCGGACGGCATTGGCCGCTGCTGATCCAGTGCCAGGCGCGGGCGCGGATATCCGCGGCGATCGCCGCTTTCTGTGCCGGTGTTTGTGCGCGCAAGGTGGAGCCGGTCAGCGTCAGCCGCTTCAGCATCAGCGCAGCGAGGTTGATCTCCGCCTTGCTGCCGTCGAGCACGGCGATGTTGACGATGCGGCCATCCTGCGCCGCCAGTTTGATGTGCTTGCCGAGCGCGCTGCCACCGAGGATGTCGAGTGTCACATCCATGCCGCGCCCGTCCGTGGCGACCAGCAGCGGGTCGACAAAATCCTGCTCCCGGTAGTTGATGGCCAGCTCGGCGCCGAGCGCCATGCAGCGCGTGCATTTGTCTGCCGTGCCGGCAGTGGTGAACACGCGGGCGCCGGCCAGTCTGGCCAGCTGGATGGCGGTGCTGCCGATGCCGCTGCTGCCAGCCTGCACCAGCGCGGTGTCGCCCGCTTGCAGCTGGCCGCGCTGGAACAGGTTGTGCCACACCGTGAACAGCGCTTCGGGCAGGCAGGCGGCCTCGGCGGCACTGTAGGGTTCGGGCCACGGCAGGCATTGCGCCGCCGGTGCCAGGCAAAAGTCGCTGTAGCCGCCGCCATTCACCAGCGCGCAGACGCGATCACCCGCTTGCCACTGCGTGACCTGGTCGCCGGTCGCTATCACCGTGCCAGCCACTTCCAGTCCGAGAATCGGGGAAGCGTCAGTCGGCGCGACATAGAGGCCGGCACGTTGCAGCAGGTCGGGGCGGTTGATGCCGAAAGCAGCGACGGCAATCACGACTTCATCGGCGGTCGGCGCGCGCAAGTCCTTTTCGGCAATTGTCAGTGGTTCGTCAGGTTGATGCTGGATGAAGCGCTGTTTCATGCGGCTGCCTGCGTGACCACGGGTGGCACCGGTGTGTCGATGGTGTCGGCAATCGCGCGCAGCAATTCAACGGCTTCTGCACGGTAGCTGCCATCAGCTTCCGCGACGGCGGCGCAACAGGCCTTCAGCAGGCGCGGTTTGGCCAGAACCTGTACACGTTGCAGTTGCCGCACGGCCTGGTCCAGTGCCGTCATGTCACGCAGTGCACTGGTGTTGCAGGGTGCTGGCGGCAAACCGAGCAGTTGCCAGCCGGCCTGGAATGCTTCGTCTGCAGCGTCCGTGTCCTGCTGGGTAGCCAGTGCCAGTGCCGACAGCACGGTTGTGCAGCTGTCTGCCAGCGCTGCCAGCGGCACGGGATTGCCCGCAGCTTTCTTCTCGTCCAGGTGGTGGCGCAGCAAGCGATAGAGTGACCACTCGAACAGTGACACCTGTCTGTCGACACGGATCTGCGCCATCACCGTCGTGAAAAAGGCATTCCGCTGTGAAGTGCCAAGGTTTTTGAGGCTGGGCAGGCACAGGTCGACCAGCGGCAGGCGCAGTGTGACGGGCAATGCCTGTACCTCGGGCATGATCTGCTCGCATAGCGTGTGCACACTGCCGGGCGCCGACTGCTGCAGCAGGGCCAGGTGTTGCTGCTGGCGATCCTGCTGCTGGCTGGCGATCAGGCAATGCACGATGCCACTGGCACCCCAGCTTTCGCGCGCCAGCTGCTGCAGGTTGGCAGGGATAGTGGTCAACACTGTCCGTGCGGTGGCGAGGTGCTCGGCCGTCGGTGCGCCAATCGCCTCGATGCTGGCGGCGACACTGGCGGCCGCGATGGCGGCGGCGGCCGTGCGTGCCGGCGGCGTGTAGACCACCTCGCCGTTGATGATGTGGACATGCGCAGGGTCGAGCGCCGGTTTCTGCACGCTCACGCTGCTGTTGTCGACGGTCGTGAAATCGCCATCCCAGCGCGGTTCGATCGCGAGGATGCGCTCTTCCAGTGGCGGGTGCGTGGCAAACAGCGACGTGCGTTGCGAGAGGCCATTGCCGAAAAACAGGTGGCTCGCCTGCGCGGCGTTCGGGTGCGAGATGATGGCGCCGAGCGGGCAGCCGCCAATCTTTTTCAGCGCGCCGGCAATGCCGCCCGGGTTGCGCGTGTACTGCACGGCCGAGGCATCGGCGAGGAATTCGCGCTGGCGGCTGATGCCGGCCTTGATCAGCTTGCCGAAAAAGGTGCCGCAATAGCCGATGACCACCAGGCCAACCCCCAGCAGCACCAGCGGGCCGTTGCCCTTGCTGTTGCGGCGTGACTGGCGGGGTGTGCTGTCAAGCAGGAAACGGCCTACGAGGCCGATGAACAGGATCCCATGCAGCCAGCCCATCAGCTGCAGGTTCAGTTTCATGTCGCCATTGAAGATATGGCTGAACTCATGTGCTATGACGCCCTGCAATTCGTCGCGGTTGAGCAAGGCGATGGCACCGCGCGTGATGCCGATTGCGACGTCGCGGCTGTCATGCCCGGCGGCAAAGGCGTTGATCGATGCTTCCTCCAGTACATACACCGGCGGCACGGGCATGCCGGAGGCGATAGCCATTTCCTCGACGACATTGAGTACCTTGCGTTCGTCCAGCTGCTGGCTGCTGCGGTCGAGCAGGCGCCCGCCAAGCAGTTCGGCCACCGCAGCGCCGCCGCGGCGCAGCTGCTGCATCTTGTACAGCGAGGCGAGCGCAATCACGACAGTAATGCCGGTAGCAATGCCGCCCAGCATCGGCCAGGAAAAGGCTGACCAGAAGCCGTCCTGCCAGTGCATGCTGTTGTTGCCCACGAAGCGCAGCGAGGCCATCACCAGCAGTTGTGTCAGGCCGACCAGGCACAGCACGGCCAGCACGAACAGCCATAGCAGCCAGCCGCTGCGCCGCCGGGCATTGTCCTGTGACTCGAAAAAATTCATCGCCGGGCATCAGGCCATCAGAAACTGACCTTCGGGGCAGCCTGGATGGCAGCGCGGTCGTCGAATTCCAGCAACGTGACATCCTTCGTGTGGCCGAACAGGCTGACAAACAGGTTGGCCGGGAACGACTGCCGGGCGGTGTTGTATTCGGTCACAGCATCGTTGAAAGCCTGCCGTGCGAACGAGACCTTGTTTTCCGTGCTGGTCAGTTCTTCCGACAGTTGCATCATCGTCTGGTTCGCCTTGAGGTCCGGGTAGGCTTCCATCGTCACATTCAGCTTGCCGAGCGCGCCGCCAAGGCGGTTTTCTGCCTGGGCCAGGCCATGGATGGCATCGCCGTCGCCGGGATTGGCCGAGGCCTGCTGCAGGCGGTTGTAGGCGTCGTTGCGTGCGGCCACCACGGCTTCCAGTGTCTTGCTTTCATGGGCCATGTAGCTCCTGGCGGTCTCGACCAGGTTGGGGATCAGGTCATAGCGGCGTTTCAGCTGCACGTCGATCTGGGCGAAGGCGTTCTGGTGCCGGTTTTTCAGGCTCACCAGCCGGTTGTACAGGCTGCCCATATACAGCACCAGGGCAACCACGATGATGATGAAAATGAGTCCGCTGGCCATGTTGCGCTCCTGTTGTGCTGGTGTCAGGGTTTGAAGTGCATTGATTCGGTATCGTCGATGGTGAATTCCGCGCCATTGGCGATGTGGCTCTCGTCGCTGGCGAGGAACAGCAGCATCGGTGCGATGTCCTCCGGTGCGCACAGCTTGCTCATCAGCCCGGCGCGCACGCTGTCATCCTCGATGCCGTCAAACATGCTGGTGATCATCCGCGTTGCCACGCCTTTCGGATGCACGGAATTGCAGCGCACGTTGCGCTTGCGTTCATGGCAGTACGCCGCGACATTTTTTGTCAGTGAGCGCACCAGCCCCTTGCTGGCGCTGTAGGCGCAGAAGCCGGATACACCCATGTTGGCGGAATTCGACGAGATGTTGATGATCGAGCCGCCGCCGCTTTTCTCCATCAGCGGGACCGCGAGTTTGCAGCCAAGGAATACCCCGTCGCCATTGACGGCCTGTACCCGTTTCCAGTCGTCGAGCGAAGTGTGCACCACATTGCCGACATGCAGGATGCCGGCGTTGTTGACCAGCACATCCAGCTTGCCGAAAGCCTGTAGTGTGGCATCCATCACGGCTTGCCAGCTGGCCTCGCTGGTCACGTCGTGCCCGATGGCAATGGCGTTTGTACCGATAGCGCTGGCGACAGTTTCCACGGCATCGCGGTTGATGTCGGTAAGTGCCAGCCTGGCACCCTCTGCCGCAAACAGCCGTGCGGTGGCTGCGCCGATCCCGCCCCCCGCGCCGGTGATGATGGCTACCTTGTCCTGCAGTCTGCCCATGTTCACCTCCGCGTGCATGGCATTCATGACCAGTCGAACCGCTGCCCGATCAGGTCGAAGAGTTCTTCATTCAAAGGCCGATAGTACTCCAGCAGCGCATGGCGCACGTGCTGGTCTGCCTGGCCGTAATGGCCCGGCTTGCGCGGCAGCAGGTCGGCCGGGCGGAAGCCCGGGTCCACGCCCAGGTAGTGGTAGAGCAGTGGCAGCAGGCTGAACGGTTGCTGGAAAAACTGCTCGCTGCTGTGGATGGCCAGCTGCTCACGCGGGAAATGCTGCAGGAACGGCGCGAGCTGCGCCGCGTAATGCCCGCGCTGGCGATAGCTGAAGCGCTGGGCTGCGCTGTGGGTCAGCAGCTTGCCGGCCGCGAGGGCCAGCCAGTCGCTGCGGGTGCGCTCCTCCTCGGCATCGAGGGCTTCTTGCAGGGAAAGCGGGTCGTGGTGGCGGCGGAATTCCTGGTGGTAATGCGAGATCGCCCGGTCGGCCGGGTTGCGCAGCAGCACGATGAGCTTCGTGTCCGGGCAGTGCCTGGCAATCCTTTCGGCGACCAGCGGGTGGGCCATATAGAAAGGTGAGGCCTCGCCGGTGACCTGCCCGCCGGCACAGGTGGGGAACTGCTTCAGGTACCAGTCATGGCCCCGCCCGTAGTACTGGTCGAAGAAATGCACTTCCTTGCGGGCAGCCCGCAGCACCTGCGGGTGCTGGGTCAGGGCGCTGTACAGGCTCGACGTCCCGCCTTTCTGTGTGCCGATGATCAGGAAATGCGGTGACTGCATGGAAACGGTGCGCGTCAGAGGATGGGGCCGTTGGGCAGGAAGCGGTTGTCGCTGTTGCCCTTGATCCACAGCACCATGTCGCGCGCCAGCGGTTTGCCATGCTTTTTCAGGTGGCGGGCTATCCAGATGACCGGAGACTTGTCGCCGCCATGCCAGTGCGGCAGCTGCTGCTCGGCCACGGTGAAGAACCGGACCAGGTCCAGCAACGTGGCCTCATCGAGCGGTTCCAGCACCGGCTGCCAGGTGGCGGCATCCAGTTTCATCATCTGGCAGGCTGAGCCCGGCAGGTTGTCCTTTTCCCACTGGGGCAGGGCAGTCCAGTGGCCGGCGGCGGCAAAGGCAGCACAGCGAGCCAGCAGTTCGGGGTCGATGCGGTAGGCGACGGTCTCGCTGCCGTCCAGGGGGTTCCAGCTGCCAAGGGTCATGGGGTGTTGCTCTCCGGGTCTGCGGTTGGCACGGGGATTCCGGCCGTGTGCGCCATTGTAGCGATTCCACACCACTGGCTGCACAATTGCGGCGCAGCCAGTGGTAATTGTCGCCTGTTTGTAATATTCTGCGCCCGTTTTACTGGGTTTGACGAATTTTTCACGTTTGCCCCGTTTTGCAAGACCATTATTTCCATAAGGTTTCACAGGAGAAACTGGACATGAAAAAACTGATCGCCACTTTCGCTGCTTCTGCCCTGGCCATGGGCATCAGCGCAGCCCAGGCTGACCCGCACGCGTACGTCGGTATGAGCGCTGGTTACTTTGACGGCCACGCGGGCCTGGATCGCCTGGAAGGCAACGAAGGTGTTGCCGGCCTGCAACTCGGCTACCACTTCAACGAAGACTGGTCTGTTGAACTGGGCGGTCTGGAAGGTGTCAACTCCGACGACAACGAAATCGTTTCCCTGAGCGCTGCTTATCGCCTGCTCGGCGACGAAACCCAGCTGCTGGCCATCGGTGGCCTGCAGAACAGCAGCGCTGCTGACAGCGATGTCGAGC
This sequence comes from uncultured Cellvibrionales bacterium, assembly GCA_937864065.1. Taxonomy (GTDB): domain Bacteria; phylum Pseudomonadota; class Gammaproteobacteria; order Pseudomonadales; family UBA7239; genus UBA7239. The sequence goes on from CALMIC010000003.1 coordinate 6,645, forward strand.
CGGTGCTTGGTCTGGCCGTGTCACACTACTTCACCGATAACCTGGAAGCCCGCCTGAGCGTGCTGGGTTCAGTGGAAGATGCCGAGTACATGACCAGCGCCCTGTCGCTGAACTACCACTTCGGCACCCACGCTGCAGCAGACGTGGCTGAAGAGCCGGCTCCGGCCAAGGCCGAGCCTGCTGTGGTGATGACCAAGACCCTGCGCGTCAACTTCGACAACGACAGCAGCGTTGTGCGTCCTGGCGACCGCGAGCAGATCCGTGAAGTGTCTGACAGCATGAAGAACAACCCGGGCAGCACCGCTACCCTCGTTGGCCACACTGACAGCAATGCCTCTGACGAGTACAACCAGGCTCTCTCCGAGCGCCGCGCTGATGCTGTGAAGGCAGCAATGGTGGAAGATGGTGTTCCTGCTGATGCGGTCGAGACCTCTGGCCGTGGCGAAAGCGAGCCGGTTGCTGACAACGCTACCCGCGCTGGCCGTTTCGAGAACCGTCGCGTGGAAGCCACTGTCACCGGTATCAAGGAATAAGATTCCTGCCAGTGCAGTAACGAAAAAGCCCGGTTCGCCGGGCTTTTTTGTGCCTGCGATTTGCTGATCAGCTAGACTGCGCGCATCGCTGCGGCACACGGGTATACGGGAACAGGCATGGGCACGACGCTCTACTGGCACGATTACGAAACCTTCGGGCAGAACCCGCGCTGGTCAGGCATAGCCCAGTTTGCCGGCATCCGTACGGATGAGGACCTGAAGGAAATCGGCGAACCCTTGATGGTGTACTGCCAGCCGCCGCAGGACAGCTGGCCCGACCCGGTCGCCTGCCTGATCACCGGTATCACACCACAGCATTGCCGACAGCACGGCCTGCCGGACCACCAGTTCGCCAAAGCGGTGGTGCGCGAGCTTGGCCGGCCCGGCACCTGCGGTGTCGGTTTCAACAACATCCGTTTTGACGACGAATTCACCCGCCAGTTGCTGTACCGCAATTTCCACGATCCCTACGAGCGCGAGTGGAAGAACGGCAATTCCCGCTGGGATTTGCTGGATGTGTTGCGCATGGCGCGCGCCTTGCGCCCGGAAGGCATTGAATGGCCTGTTGATGAACAGGGCAACCCGACGATGAAACTGGAGCGGCTCACGGCAGCGAATGGCATCGAACATGCCGGTGCGCACGATGCGCTGGTCGATGTACGAGCCACGATTGCCATGGCCAGGTTGCTGAAACGCGTGCAACCGAAACTGTACGATTTTGCTTTCCGCTTGCGCAGTAAGAAATTTGCGGCAGAGCAGCTGGACCTGGTGGCTTGCCAGCCCGTGTTGCATACCTCGGGCAAGCTCGGTGGCCAACGCCTGTTCACCACCCTGGTGATGCCGTTGATGCCACAGCCGGGCAATGGTAACGGCATCGTGGTCTTCGACCTCATGCAGGATCCAGCGGCTTTGCTCGAACTGCCGGCAGAAGATATCCGCCAGCGCCTGTTCACGGCCAGCAGCGACCTCGAGGAAGGCATCGAACGCATAGCCCTGAAAACCGTGCACCTCAACAAGTCCCCGATGCTGGCCCCGCTCGGCCTGCTGGATGCCGGGGTTGAGGCGCGTATCGGGCTGGATCGCGCCCGCTGTGAACGCCACTGGCTGCAGCTGCGGCCGGTATTGCCGGCACTGCGGGACAAGCTGGCCGAGGTATTCAGCCAGCCGTATGCGCCGGCTGTGCGCGATGCCGAGTTCCTGATCTATGACGGCTTCGTGGGTGACGGTGACAAGCGCACCATGCAGGCCGTGCGCCGTGCGGGCGAAGCCGAGCTTGCCTCGCAGACGTTTGCCTTTGCCGACCCGCGCCTCGGGGAGTTGCTGTTCCGTTATCGTGCGCGCAATTTCCCGGGCTCGCTGGCTGCCGCCGAGCTGCAGCAATGGCAAGAGTTCCGCCACTACCGCCTGCACCACAAGGTCAGCGATGACTGGCTTACACGCGAAGACTACCTCGCTACAATTGCCAGCCTTGAACAGCAGTATAAAGAGGCGCCCGACAAGCTGGCGCTGCTCGTTACGCTGAAAGCATGGGAACCGGAGACCGACTGATGCATTTTCCCGGATCGCACATCCTCTCGATTGCGCAATTCGAGCGCGCCGATATCGAGCAAATTTTTGCCGTCGCTGATCGCATGGAGCCTTATGCCCAGCGCAAGCGTGTCACCCGTGTGCTGGAAGGTGCCATCCTCGGCAACATGTTCTTCGAGCCCAGCACGCGCACGCGGGTCAGCTTTGGCTGTGCCTTCAACCTGCTCGGTGGCGATGTGCGCGAGACCACCGGCTTCGAGTCATCGGCACTCGCCAAGGGCGAGTCGCTGCACGACACTGCGCGGGTATTGTCAGGCTACAGCGACGTCATCTGCATGCGTCACCCACAAGCGGGCTCAGTGGCGGAATTTGCCAGTGCCAGCCGGGTGCCGGTGCTGAACGGCGGCGATGGCGCTAACGAGCACCCTAGCCAGGCCCTGCTCGACCTGTACACGATCCGCAAGGAAATCGCATCGCGTGGTCGCTCGCTGGAGCAGTTGCGCATCGCGATGATCGGCGACCTGAAGTACGGCCGCACAGTGCACTCACTGTGCAAGCTGTTCTGCCTGTACCCCACGATACAAGTGACCCTGGTGTCGCCGAGGGAGCTCGCAATGCCGCCTGCACTCGTGGAGATGATGCGCGCCGCCGGTGTGCGCGTGACGGAAACTGACCAGCTGGAAGCCAGCATCGGCCAGGTGGATATCGCCTATTCGACGCGCATCCAGGAGGAGCGGTTTGCCAGCAAGGCGGAAGCCGATCTCTATCGCGGCAAGTTCCGCCTGAACCAGCGCGTCTACACGCAGTATTGCGA
>CALMIC010000004.1 GCA_937864065.1 uncultured Cellvibrionales bacterium
GCCTGTGCATGCTTGCCGCCTTTCAGGTACAGCGACACCCACTGCTGCCACAATTCGGCATTGTTGATGTCGGCCGCGACCAGCTGCTGCATGACCTGGCCGGCGCGCTCATAACTGCCGGTACTGTAGTACACGGCGAGCGCCGTCTGCAGCAGTTCTTTTGACGGGTTCTTCTGCAGCGCCAGCGCCTTGTCGAGCGCCGCCGCACTGCCGACATGGTTGTTGCGCTTGTGCTGCACCTGCGCGAGCAGCAGGTAGATCTCGGCATCTGCTGCGGCCGGCGGCTTCAGCGCAATGTATTCCTCGATCGCTTTCGCCGCGCGGTCATAGTTTTTCTGCAACAGGCAGATGCGCGCGAGCTGGCCGAGCAGGTCGCGGCGGTTATCGGCGGTCAGCGCCGGGTTGCGCAAGGCGCCTTCGATATGCTGCGCCGCCTTGTTGTAATCTTTCTGGCCAGCGTAGTGCTGCGCGAGGAATTTCTCGGCACTGGCGCGGGTGGCATCATCCTGGAAGCTGCCCAGTTTCTTTTCCAGCTCACTGACGGACAGCGTGACGTTTTCTGTCGCCGACAGGTCGAGGTCGATATACATGCGGCTGCGGTACTGCTCCTGCGCCTGCAGCGAGCCGGCCCAGAACAATGCAAACACAAGGACGAGGGCACGCATGGTCATTTCAACTGCTTGTTGTTGTTGGGGTAGTCTTTCCAGAACAGCTCGATGCGCTGCGTGAGCTGCACCTTGACCTTGCGCCCCTTGATATCAGCCGGGTCATAGATCCAGTCCTGCACGGCGGCAATGACGTTCTCGTCGAACACGCCTTTCGGCTGGCTGTCGAGCACGCGCACGTTTTCGACCTGGCCATTGGTGTTGACGGTGAACGTCACCAGCACCCAGCCGTTGATCTTGTTCTTCCAGGCGTAGTCCGGGATGTTCGGTTGGCGCGTACCGAAAGGCACGATCTCGCGATAGCCCTCCGCGCCTTTTTTCTCGGCTTCGGCAATCTTTTTCGCCAGCCCGTCATCGCCGGGCGGCGACCAGGCCGATGCGCCATCGCCATCCCCGAAACCGCTGCCGAAAATACCGCCACTGCCACTCTCCAGCGCAATGTCATCAAACGACGGCGCAAAGGACGGCACCGGCGGCCCGCTGGCCTTCAGTTGTGGCGTCGGTGCCGGCGCACTGACCGACAGCGGCGCCATCGTCGGTTCGGCCACCGGCTGGTTCAGTTCCGGCGGCGGCGTGTCTTCGGGCGGCGGCTCCGGCTTGCTCTCTGGCGGCGGCTGGTAGATATCCACCTGCACGGAAAAATTGTCCATCGCCACCTGCAACGGGTTGCCGCTGATCAAGCGGTGCATGAACACGAAGATCGCCGCCGTGACCAGCAGGCTGGTCGCGATCGCTACCGGGTAGCGCAGGTCTGGCAGGGAAAGTTTCATGCAGTGCCGACGGCCTCAGTTCGGCGGATTGGCGGCAACGGCAATCTTCTCGACCCCCGCGAGGCGGATCTGGTCCATCACTTGCACCAGCACGCCGGTACTGGCATTGCTGTCGGATTGCACCACCGCTGCCGCTTCCGGGTTCTCGGCGTGCATGCGCGCGATCACGCCGCGCACCGAATGCACATCCACTTCCCGCTTGTCGATCCACACCTCGCCCTTGGCCGTGATCGCGACAAAGATATTGGCACTCTGTTCGCTGCTCGCGCTCTGCGCGTTCGGGATATTCACCGTCACACCGGTCGCCTTGACGAAGGTGGTCGTCACGATGAAGAAGATCAGCATGTTCAGCACGAAGTCGAGCATCGGCGTCATGTCGATATACACTTCGGCTTCGTCTACATCATGGCGGCGTGTGCGCATGGCAGTCACCTGTCAGTCATGGGTGAGGTCATCGGCGAAGAGTTTCTCTTCGCGCGTGGCCAGGTGGCGCAGTCGCGCCGAAAAATACTGTGCACTGAGCGAGATCACCAGGCCCGACATCGTCGGCACCGTAGCGCGGTAGACGCCGCCGGCAATCGCCTGGCTCTCGCCACCGGTCAGCGTGATGATCTCGAACACGCCGATCATACCGGTCACAGTGCCGAGCAAACCAAGCAGCGGGCACACAGCGATCAGCGTGCGGATGGTCGACAACCACGCCTGCAACTGCAGCTGCACTTCGCAGACGGTTTCGCGGCGGATGGCTTTCGCGCGCCACGAGCGGCGATCCGTGCGGGCCCGCCAGTCGGCCAGCAGGCGGGCGCGGATCTGCGGAAACACATAACGCAGGAACCAGAAGCGCTCGACCAGCAGCAGCCACAGTGTGAGGCAGACGAACAGCAGCACCCACATCACCGGCCCGCCAAGCGCGAACAGGTGGGCAACACCGGTAGTCATGGCATACCAGCTCACTGTTTATTTCCTCGCGAACTGCGTCTTTTCCATGCTGCGCGCCAGGATGCCCGCGCTCTGCTCGTCGAGCCGCTGGATCAGTGATTTCGCCAGCGCGGTCACGATGTTGTGGCCAAACAGCAGCGGCACGGCGACCAGCAGGCCCAGCACGGTACAGACCAGTGCTTCCGAAATACCGGCTGCCATCAGCTTCGGGTCACCGCCGCCGAACAGGCTGATCGCCTCGAAGGTCTTGATCATGCCCGTCACCGTACCGAGCAGGCCGAGCATCGGCGCAATCGCGGCGAACAGCTTGATGATGTTGTGGCCGAATTCCATCTGCGGGATTTCTTTCAGGAT
>CALMIC010000005.1 GCA_937864065.1 uncultured Cellvibrionales bacterium
GCCTTCTACGGGCCGAAGATCGAGTTCACCCTGAAGGATTGTATCGGCCGGATGTGGCAGTGCGGCACCATCCAGGTCGATTTCAACATGCCGGGCCGTCTGGGTGCCGAGTATGTTGACGAGCATAGCCAGCGCCAGACGCCGGTCATGCTGCACCGGGCTATCCTCGGTTCGCTGGAGCGTTTTATCGGTATCCTGATCGAGCAGTATGAGGGCGCTTTCCCGCTGTGGCTGGCGCCGCTGCAGGCCGCGGTCCTCAATATCACCGACCGGCAGGCCGATTACGCCCGCCAGCTGGCAGAATTTCTTGAAAATCAGGGGCTTCGCGTCAAGGCGGACTTGAGAAACGAGAAGATCGGGTTTAAAATCCGCGAGCATACGATCCATAAGACCCCGTTCCTGCTCGTCGTGGGGGATCGGGAAGTCGAGACACAAACCGTGGCCGTGCGGGCGCGCAGCGGCGCAGAGTTGGGTTCGATGAGCTGGCAACAGCTGGCCGACCACCTGCGTACTGAAGTGTCCCAGCGCGGCCGCGTGCGTTTATAAAATCTTTTTGGAAGCAACGGAGTAAGGGTTATTAGCCAGCCAGTCGATAACAAAGAGCGCGGCGCCGCCAACAAGCAGCGCATCAATGACGAAATCCGCGCTCGTGAAGTGCGCCTGATCGGCGCCGATGGTACACAGTTAGGGGTAGTGAGCTTGCGCGAGGCGTTGGCCACTGCGGAAGAGGCGGAGTTGGACCTGGTGGAAATCTCGCCAGATGCCGTACCGCCGGTGTGCAAGATCATGGACTACGGCAAATTCCTGTTCGAGCAGAAGAAACAGAAAGCCGAGCAGAAAAAGAAACAGCACCGGGTCCAGGTGAAAGAAATCAAGTTTCGTCCAGGGACGGAAGACGGAGACTATCAGGTCAAACTACGCAACCTGATCCGTTTCCTTGAAGAAGGGGACAAGGCCAAGATCACGCTGCGCTATCGCGGTCGTGAGATGGCTCACCAGGAACTGGGCATGGAGATGCTGAAACGCATCGAAGCCGACCTGGTGGATTATGGGGCAGTGGAGCAATTCCCGAAAATGGAAGGGCGCCAGCTGACCATGGTTATGGGACCCAAAAAGAAGAAATAAACCGCGCGCGGTTTGTTTTCACTATTAACCAGGACACCGCTGTCGTCTTGCGACAAGTGTTCCCAATGCGGAGTTAGAGCAATGCCCAAGATCAAGGTACACAGCGGCGCTTCCAAGCGCTTCAAGAAAACGGCCGCTGGCTACAAGCGCAAGCATGCGTTCAAGAGCCACATCCTCACCAAGATGACCACCAAGCGCAAGCGTCAGCTGCGCGGCACCGATCTGGTTCACAAGTCGGACGTCGTGCTGGTCGACAAGATGATGCGCAACTGCTGAGGAGAGCCAGAACATGCCACGCGTAAAACGCGGTGTAACCGCACATGCCCGTCACAAGAAAACCCTGAAACTGGCCAAAGGCTACTACGGCGCGCGCTCACGCGTGTACCGCGTTGCCAAGCAGGCCGTCACCAAGGCCGGCCAGTACGCCTTCCGCGACCGCCGCGTCAAGAAGCGCGATTTCCGCTCACTGTGGATCGTGCGCATCAACGCGCAGGCGCGTGCTGAAGGCATGACCTACAGCCAGTTCATCGCCGGCCTCAAGAAAGCGTCTGTCCAGCTGGACCGCCGCGTACTGGCTGACATCGCCGTGCACGACAAGCCGGCATTTGCCGTGCTGGTAGGCAAGGCCAAGGCTGCACTGGCTGCCTGACCGTTCCGGTTTCCAGTGCAGTAACAGGCGGCCCGCTCTTGCGGGCCGTTTTGTATCAGTTCCGACATAATCTCCGACTGTATTGCGGGAAAGCGTGATGGACAATTTACAGGCCCTGGCGGATGAAGCGCGCCAGGCAATCGAGGCAGCCGACAGCGAACGCGCCCTCGATGAGGTGCGGGTCAATTACCTCGGCAAGAAAGGTGCGTTGACCGCGCTGCTGAAAAACCTCGGCCAGTTGTCGCCGGAAGAGCGGCCGGCTGCCGGGGCAAGGATCAACGTCGTGAAGGAAGCTGTGCAGGCGCAGATCGAGGCGCGCCAGCAATTGCTGGCCGGTGCCGCCATCGCGGCGCGGCTCGCCAGCGAGACGATCGATGTCACGCTCGACGGCCGCGGCGAGCAGGCCGGTTCGCTGCACCCGGTCACGCGCACGATTGCCCGTATCCGCGATATTTTCGCCCGCGTCGGCTTCGAGCTGGTCGAGGGGCCGGAAATCGAGGACGACTTCCACAACTTCGGCGCGCTCAACATCCCGGACCACCACCCGGCGCGCGCGATGCATGACACTTTCTACATCGATGACAAGCTGGTGCTGCGCACGCACACCTCGCCGGTGCAGATCCGCGTGATGGAAAACA
>CALMIC010000006.1 GCA_937864065.1 uncultured Cellvibrionales bacterium
ATTTCCAGCGGGATACGCATGTCCGGCTTGTCACTGCCGTATTTATGCATGGCTTCGCTGTACGGCATGGTCGGGAAATCGCCGAGCTCGACCAGCAGCACCTCGCGGAACAGGTCGCGGATGGTGGTTTCCGCGATGCGCATGATGTCGTTCTCGTCGATGAACGATGCCTCGATATCGATCTGCGTGAATTCCGGCTGCCTGTCTGCACGCAGGTCTTCATCGCGGAAACATTTGGCGATCTGGTAGTAGCGATCCATGCCGGCCACCATCAGCAGCTGCTTGAACAACTGTGGCGATTGCGGCAGGGCGAAGAACTTGCCCTCGTGCGTACGGCTGGGGACGAGGTAATCGCGGGCACCTTCGGGCGTGGCGCGGGTCAGGATCGGGGTCTCGATATCGAGGAAGCCCTGGGCTTCAAGGCTGCGGCGCACGATCGAGCTGACCTTGGCGCGGAATTGCAGGTTGCGGGCCATGTCGGGGCGGCGCAGGTCGAGGTAGCGGTAGCGCAGGCGCACATCCTCGCCGACCTGGCTGTGGGCATCCAGCTGGAACGGCGGGGTTTCGGCACTGTTGAGGATTTCCAGTGCGGTGGCATACACCTCGACTTCGCCCGTGGGCATGTTCGGGTTGATGGTGCTGGCCGAGCGGGCGCGCACCTTGCCGGTCACCTTCAGTACATATTCGCTGCGCACACGGTCGGCAAGGTGGAAATATTCTCCGGCATCCGGGTCAAAGACGACCTGCACTATGCCGGCGCGGTCGCGCAGGTCGACAAAGATGACGCCGCCGTGGTCGCGACGGCGATCTGCCCAACCGCACAGGGTAATGGTCTCGCCGACATGGGCCTTGTTGATGTCGCCGCAGTATTGGCTACGCATGGCAGGTAATCTCCGGTGGCCGGGCGGTGCCCGGCAGGCATAGGGGTAGTGGTTGAAGGCTTGCGATTATACCCAAGAAATCCGGGCGCCATGGTGCCGGGTAGCGCCCTGTGGCAGCGGTTGTGGCGGCGGAGAATCGCAAAAAGACCGGTAAAAACGGGCCGCTTGGGCAAAAAAAATGCAAAAAAGCCGATTTTTTACGGGTTTTACAGGCAAATCGCCTTGCGGGGTGTGGGCGACTCTTGTATATATAGCCGCGATCGTCAATGCCGCTGCAGTTTTTCGCGGTGTTTTCGGCAATAAGAGCAGTAGAAAAAATGCCAGAGTGAAACATCCAGACACACCCAACCCAGGTTGAGAGGAACTGAAAATGGCCACTAAAAAAGCCCCTGCCAAGAAAGCTGCTGCCAAGCCGGCGGCGAAGAAAGCTGCACCGAAAGCTGCCAAGCCGGTAGCCAAGAAGGCAGCTGCCAAGCCTGCAGCCAAGAAAGCTGCTGCGCCGAAAGCCGCAGCCAAGAAAGCCGCTGCCCCGAAAGTAGCCGCCAAACCGGCCGGCCCGATCAAGGAGCGCTACAACAAGAGCCAGATCGTGCAGGAAATCGCTGACATGACAGCAATGGCTCGCAAGGAAGTCGGCAAGGTGCTGGAGCACCTCGAAGACATCATCGCCCGCCATATCTCCCCGAAAGGTCCGGGCGAGTTCGTGCTGCCAGGCATCCTGAAAATCAACGCTGTGAAGAAGCCGGCCAAGAAGGCTCGCAAGGGTATCAACCCGTTCACCGGCGAAGAAGTGGTATTCAAGGCCAAGCCTGCCAGCACGGCGGTTAAAGTACGCCCGCTGAAGAAACTGAAGGAAATGGCTGCGAAGTAAGCGGTCGCCCTTCAAAACAAAGGCCGGGATGGCTAAGCTGTCCCGGCTTTTTTATTGCCTGATTGACTCTTGATTGGACCTCACGATGCGCGCCAGCCAGTACCTGATCCCGACTCTCAAGGAAACCCCGGCCGATGCCGCCGTTATCAGCCACCAGCTGATGTTGCGCGCCGGCATGATCCGCAAACTCGCTTCCGGTCTGTACACATGGTTGCCACTCGGCTTGCGGGTGTTGCGCAAGGTCGAGCGCATCGTGCGGGAGGAAATGGACCGGAGTGGTGCCCAGGAAGTGCTGATGCCGGTGGTACAGCCGGCCGAGCTGTGGCAGGAATCCGGGCGCTGGGAACAGTACGGCCCCGAATTGCTCCGGCTCAAGGATCGCCACGACAACCCCTTCTGTCTCGGCCCGACGCACGAGGAGGTCATCACCGACCTGATCCGCAACGAGATCAGCAGCTATCGCCAGTTGCCGGCCAATTTCTACCAGATCCAGACCAAGTTCCGCGACGAGATCCGTCCGCGCTTCGGCCTCATGCGCGCGCGCGAGTTCCTGATGAAGGATGCGTACTCTTTCCACGCATCGCAGGAGTCGCTGCAGGACACCTATGATGTGATGCACGCGACCTACACGACCATCTTCACGCGGCTCGGGCTGGATTTCCGTCCGGTGCTCGCGGACACCGGCTCGATCGGTGGCAACAGTTCGCACGAGTTCCATGTGCTGGCCGATTCGGGTGAGGATGCCATCGCTTTCAGTGATGGCAGTGACTACGCCGCCAATATCGAGAAGGCCGAGGCGCTGGCACCGGCGGGCCAGCGTCCTGCCCCGGGCAAGCCGATGGAAAAAGTGGCCACGCCTGGCCAGCACAGCATTGCCGAGGTCAGCACTTTTCTAGGTGTGCCACCGGCACAGACAATCAAGACGCTGGTGGTATTGGCTGACACGGAAGATGGCAAGCCGGCACAGCTGGTCGCGTTGGTATTGCGCGGCGACCACGAGTTGAACGAGATCAAGGCCGAAAAACTCTCCGGTGTGCAGGCTCCGCTGATGATGGCAACCGAAGCGCAGATCCAGGCCGCTTGCGGCTGCAAGCCGGGATCGATTGGCCCGGTTAGATTGAAAATACCGGTCATTGTTGACCGCAGTGCGGCACAGCTCGCCGACTTTGTCTGCGGTGCCAACGAGGACGGTTTCCATCTGGCCGGCGTCAACTGGGAGCGCGATGTGCCACTCGTGCGTGTGGAAGACATCCGCAATGTTGTTGCTGGCGACCCGAGCCCGGACGGCCAGGGTTCCCTGGTCATCAAACGCGGTATCGAAGTCGGCCACATTTTCCAGCTGGGCACCAAGTATTCCGAAGCATTGAAAGCGACCTTCCTCAACGAGCAGGGCAAGGAACAGGTCATGATCATGGGCTGCTATGGCATCGGTGTGTCGCGCGTGGTGGCAGCAGCGATCGAGCAGAACCATGACGAGCGCGGCATCATCTGGCCGGATGCGATTGCACCATTCCAGGTGGCGCTGGTGCCGGTCAACAAGCACAAGTCGTCCGAGGTGAACGATACCTGCGAGAAGCTCTATGCCGAGTTGCAGGCTGCCGGTTTCGATGTGTTGTACATGGACGAGGACAAGGCGCGCCTCGGGGTAATGCTGGCCGATGTGGAGTTGGTGGGTATCCCGCACCGCGTGGTGGTGAGCGATCGCGGCCTGCAGGAAGGGCAGGTGGAGTACCGCCACCGTCGCGCGAGCGACAACGAGATGCTCCCGTTGGCCGATCTGGTTGCCGAACTGCAGAAGCGCAGCGCCGGCTAAGTGGGCAATCAGCTGGCCAGTTTGTGGCCGAGCCGGAACGTGTCGGCCACCGGGCGACAGTACAGTTTTCCCTCCTTGACGTTCAAACCGGCAACGAGGTGAGGGTTGGCCTGCAGCGCCTTGTCGATACCGAGATTGGCCAGTGCCAGCACATGCGGCAGTGTGGCGTTGGTCAGGGCTTCGGTGGCCGTCCGCGCCACGGCACCGGGAATGTTGGCCACGCAGTAATGGATCACGCCGTGTTTGATATAAACGGGATCGGCGTGGGTGGTCGCCTTACTGGTGGCAAAACAGCCGCCCTGGTCGATGGCGACATCGACGATCACCGAACCGTTGCGCATGGCTTTCACATCGGCCTCATCCAGCAAGCGCGGTGCGGCAGCGCCCGGTACCAGCACAGCGCCGATCACCAGGTCTGCGTTGCGGCACAATGCACGGGTGTGTGCTGCAGTGGCGATGCGCAATTGCACGCGGTCACCCAGTTCGAGGTCGGCAGCACGCAGTGCGTCTACTGAACTGTCGAGCAGTGTGACCTGTGCCCCCATGCCGGCGGCAACTTGCCCTGCGCGTCGGTCACGGTTTCATAGGCGATGCCGGTGCAGCCACTGCCCAGCAGGTCCAGTGTGAGCTTCTTGCTGGCAGCGAGATGCAAATACGTGAAGAGGGTTTGCCGGGGTGACAGCCACGGGATTTCAGTCGGCTGCGGTTCCTTGACCTTGACGACCAGTTCACTGCTGCGCCAGATCTTTTCCGCCTGCTTTTCCACGGTGGC
>CALMIC010000007.1 GCA_937864065.1 uncultured Cellvibrionales bacterium
GGCGGTCATCACCGGTATCGTGGCGTTTTCCATGCAAGAGACGCTCGGCAATATCCTCGGCGGTATTGCGCTGCAGCTGGACAACTCGGTGCGCATCGGCGACTGGATCAAGGTGGACGATGTGCGCGGCCGCGTCATCGAGGTGCACTGGCGCCACACCGCTGTGCTGACCAACAACGGCGATGTTGTCGTGATACCGAACAGCATACTGATGAAGTCGAAAGTCGATGTGTTCTGTTCGAGTGAGCGGCCACTGTTCCGCCGCTGGGTCTATTTCCCGGTCAGTAGCGAAGTTTCTCCGCAGCAGGTGCTCGGTGTTGTTGAACAGGCTTTGCGCCAGGCGGAGATTCCCTGTGTCAGTGCCCAGCCGATGCCGCAATGCATAGTGATGGATTTCCGCGACGGCAACACCATCTACGCGGCGCGCTATTGGCTGACCGATCCGTTGCATGATGACACCACCGATTCGCATGTGCGCATGCATATCTACACTGCCCTGCAACGGCAGGGACTGGCATTGGCTTCACCGGTGGTCAGTGCGCACCTGGTGTCAGAGGACGCCGACCAGGCCGCAATCCGCCGCGAATCTTCCCTGCAGGAGCGCCAGGCGGCATTGCAGACCGTGCCGCTGTTTGCCAGCCTCAGCGAGGAGGAGAGACGGCAGCTCGCCGCTTCGTTGCGCGATACCCCCTTCAGCAAGGGTGATGTCATGACGCGGCAGGGCGCTGTGGCGCACTGGCTCTACCTGCTCGTGCAGGGCGAGGCAGACATCTGGTATGAGCAGGATGGCGGCGAGCGGCGCCACCTCACCACCTTGCAGGCGGGTTCGGTGTTCGGCGAGATGGGCCTGATGACCGGCGAGCCGCGCCGTGCGACCGTGACCGCGCGCACGGATGCCCTCTGTTACCGGCTGGATAAGGCAGGCTTCGAGCAGATCCTGCATGCGCGGCCGGAAATCGCCGGGGAGTGCGCCCGTATCCTCAGTGAGCGCGAGACCCAGCTGGTCGCGGCGCGGGAAGAAAAAAATCTGCCTGTGCATGAGCGCGAGGCGCGCATCCTCGCGAGTATCCGCCGTTTCTTCGGCCTGGCAGGCTGAGGCTTATTCGGTTGGCGGGGTACTGCCGCCCGGCCAGGTAATGGTGGCGACGGCGCGCTCGACTTTCGTCTTGGGCCATTCCTTCACGGCGAGGGGCGATTGGTCCGCTTTCAGCGTGGTGCCCTGGCCCGGCTTCTCCAGCAGCACCTTGCCGCTCGCATTGCTGACCTCGACGGCATGCCTGCCATCAATGAGCAGCACATCGACAGCATCGCCATCGAGATAGCCGCCCCAGAAATCGGTGCCGCGGATGCCGATCACGCCGGCCGGGGTCTGTACATCCAGCTGCGAGCCCCTGGCATCCAGCACCTTGCCGGTCACCGCGCGAAAGGCACCCGTCACCAGTTCCAGTTGCACGCGGGACGGTTCATCTTGCTGGCGCCAGGTGTACTGCCGGATACGGAAAGCGGTATTGGCACCGAGTGTGGTGATGGTGCCATCAGCCAGGCGCAGCTGGGCGCGTGCGTTGTCGCCGGTGCGGATTTCATCATCCACATGCAACGACGTCTTGCGTGCGGCGGCGATAGTGGCATTGCCACGCTGGATCAACACCTCGCCCGCAGTAGCGAGTACCAGGCCACAAGCCGGGCCAGCCTGGACGGTGGGTGCTGCAGCGATCAGGAAGAGGCTGAAGAAAAAGCAGGACAGTGTGATGGCGAGGTGTCGCATGGTGGTCTCCCTGTGGCGCCCGGCGTTTGCCTGGCGCAGACAGGGAGAGCATAGCGCACTTAGTTGAACGGGTGGCGCAGCACGATGGTCTCGATGCGGTCTGGTCCGGTCGAGATGATGTCGATCGGTGCCCCGGTCAGTTGCTCCAGCCGCTGGATATAGTTGCGCGCGGCCTGCGGCAACTCGGCCAGTGATTTCGCTCCGATGGTGGATTCGCTCCAGCCGGGCATCGTCTCGTACACCGGCACGATGCCCTCGTAATCATCGCTGTGCTGCGGCGCCACCATCGTGTTGCCGTTGGCGTCACGGTAGGCGACACAGATCTTCACTTCCGGCAGGCCATCCAGCACATCGAGTTTGGTCAGGCAGAGGCCCGACACGGAGTTGATCTGGATTGCCTTCTTCACCAGCACGGCATCGAACCAGCCGCAGCGGCGCTGGCGGCCGGTAGTCGCGCCGAATTCATGGCCGACAGTGCCGAGGTGTTTGCCGATCGCGTCGCCCTGGTCGCTGGCGGCGTCGTACACCAGTTCGGTCGGGAACGGGCCGGAGCCGACGCGCGTCGTGTAGGCCTTGGTGATGCCGAGTACGTAATCGAGGTAGAGCGGGCCGAAACCGGAACCGGTGGCAGTGCCGCCGGCCGTGGTGTTGGACGAGGTGACATAGGGGTAGGTGCCATGGTCGATGTCGAGCAGGGAACCTTGCGCGCCCTCGAACAGGATGTTGGCGCCGCGTTCGCGCGCCTCGTGCAGCAGGCCGGTCACGTCGGCCATCATCGGCAGGATTTCGCGGCCCTGGGCCAGCACTTCGTCCAGCGTTTTCTGGAAGTCGACAGCCGGCGCCTTGAAATAATGGGTCAGCACGAAGTTGTGGTACTCCATCACCTCGCGCAGTTTCTCGGCGAACGCTTTTTCATTGCGCAGGTCGCCGAGGCGCAGGCCGCGGCGGGCGACCTTGTCTTCATAGGCCGGGCCGATGCCGCGGCCGGTGGTGCCGATCTTCGCGCTGCCTTTGGCGGCCTCGCGTGCCTGGTCCAGCGCGACGTGGTGCGGCAGGATCAGCGGGCAGGCTGGCGACAGGCGCAGCCGTTCGCGCACCGGGATGCCATTGGCCTCAAGGCCGCGGATTTCCTTCAGCAGCGCGTCCGGTGCCAGCACAACGCCGTTGCCGATCAGGCACAGCACACCTTCGCGCAGCACGCCGGACGGGATCAGGTGCAGCACGGTTTTCTTGCCGTCGATGACCAGCGTATGGCCGGCGTTGTGGCCGCCCTGGAAACGCGTTACCAGCTCGGCCTGGTCGGTCAGCAAGTCAACGATCTTGCCCTTGCCTTCATCGCCCCACTGGGTGCCCAACACAACAACATTCTTGCCCACTGCGATACTCCGCTTTCAAACCGGTGATTAAACAGAAAGAGTCCTGACGAGGTACTGCATGCCAGCCTGCACAAGTTCGCGCTGGCAGTGACCCGGGCGCGCCTCGCCGTTGACGCCGGCTATGACGCACTCGCCCTGCGCGCGCAAGGCGGCGATGGCCTGCCATTGGGTGGCAGAACCGTCCAGCGCGGCCCAGATAGCATTGGCTGCCTGCGCTTCAGACTGGCCGAGATCCATCAGGTGCTTGAGGTCGGCACTGAAGCCGCTGGCTGGCCGTGCCCGCCCGAAAGCTGCGCCGAAGTTGTCATAGCGCCCGCCGTTGGCAATGGCCTCACCGACGCCACTGACGTACAGCGCAAACACCACGCCGGTGTGGTAATGGTAGCCGCGCAGTTCGGCGAGGTCGAAATACAGTGCCACGTCCGGTGCACGCTGGGCCATGCAGCTGGCAATGGCCTGCAACTGGTTGATGGCATCGCGCACTGCTGCTGGAGCATCGGCCAGCGCGGCGCCGGCCTGGGCCAGCAAGGATGCGTCACCTTTCCAGTCCGGCAGCGCGCGCAGCAGGGCCGCGGTGCCTTTGTCACTGACACTCGCGGCGACAAAATCGTCCAGCTCGCTGAGCGCCTTGCGTTGCAGGATGTCGAACAGGACCTGCTCCTGTTCGGGATCGAGCCCGGCCAGCTTGGCGAGTCCGCGGAAAATGCCGACATGGCCGAGATCGAGGGTCACTTTGGTGATGCCGGCGACCCTGGCGGTCTCGAGCATCAGCGAGATGACCTCGCAGTCGGCTTCGACACCGGCGACGCCATAGAATTCGCAGCCGACCTGGATCGGCGAGCGCGAGGCCAGTGCCGTTTTCGGGCGGGCGTGCAGGGTGCTGCCAGCATAGCAGAGGCGCGTGGCGCCGGGCCGGTTGAGGCCGTGGGCATCAATGCGGGCGGTCTGCGGCGTGATGTCGGCGCGCACGCCCATCAGCCGGCCGGACAGCTGGTCGGTCAGCTTGCAGGTCTGCAGGTCGAGGTCGTGGTTGCCGCTGACCAGCAGCGACTCGGTGAATTCGACCAGTGGCGGCATCACCAGCTCGTAGCCCCAGCGGGCATACAGGTCGAGCAGGCTGCGGCGCAACGCCTCGGCGCGCGCGGCCTGTTCTGGCAGCAGCTCCTCGATGCCATCCGGCAATAACCAGCGATCAGCGATGCTCATGTCAAACCTGTCGGTCAGTCACTTCGGGATAGGGGCCGGCAAGCGGCCGGACACAAAAAAACCGGGCTGCCCCGGTTGGCGCGTTATGATACACCACCCCGGCAGCAGTAGAGAATCACGCAATGAATTCACCTGACCTGGATCCCCGTTTTGCCAGCCTGATCGACCAGGTGCGCAGCCAGCCGCGCCAGCGCATGGCGGTGGTGCACCCGACCGACGACCTGTCGCTGGAAGGCGCCCTGGCGGCTGCCTCAGCCGGCGTGGTGGACCTGGTGCTGGTGGGGCCGCGTGCGCGGATCGAGAAGGCGGCTGCTGCCTTGGGCGCAGACATCAGTGGCTACGAGCTCATCGAGACCGAGCACAGCCATGCCTCGGCCGCCACGGCGGTGCAGCTCGCCCGTGAGGGGAAAGTCGGTGCTCTGATGAAAGGCGCCATCTCCAGTGACGAGCTGTTGTCGGCCGTGATCGACCACAGTGGCGGCCTGCGCACGGCGCGTCGTGCCAGCCATGTCTATGTGCTGTCGGTACCGGACTACCCGAAACTGCTGCTGGTGACCGATGCGGCCATCAACATCGAGCCCGATCTCGCCACCAAGCGCGATATCGTGCAGAACGCGATCGATCTCGCCCACGCGCTTGGCAATGCCAAACCGAAAGTGGCGATCCTGTCGGCCATCGAGAAAGTGAAACCGCAAATCCAGTCGACCATTGATGCGGCGGCGCTGTGCAAGATGGCCGACCGCAAGCAGATCACCGGTGCGATCCTCGATGGACCGCTGGCGTTCGACAATGCCATTTCACTGGAAGCAGCCGAGCAGAAGGGCATCGAGTCACCGGTCGCCGGTGAGCCGGATATCCTCGTCGTTCCTGACCTGGTCTCCGGCAACATCCTGGCCAAACAGCTGACGTTTCTCGGCCACGCGTCGTCCGCCGGCCTGGTGATGGGCGCCCGTGTGCCGGTGGCGCTGACCAGCCGGGCGGAGAATGTCGCCTCGCGGGTGGTGTCGGCGGCTCTCGCTGCACTGGTGGCCTTGCAGCAGCAATCCCCCTTGAAAAAATGAACATCCTGGCACTGAACGGCGGCTCGGCAACCGTCAAGGCGGCGTGGTTTGCCTTGCAGGGCGGTGCATTGCTGCGCGATGGCCACTGGAATGTCGCGCGAGATGGTGATGATGCCGGCCTTGCCCGGCTCGCCGGTGAACTGCCGGCTGCGCCACAACTGGTCGTGCATCGCATCGTGCACGGTGGCGACCGTTTTGCGGCAGCGACCGTGCTGGATGACGCTGTGCTCGCGACGCTGCGTGCGTTCGTGCCGCTGGCGCCATTGCACCAGCCATTCAACCTCGACATCGTCGCGGCGGCGCGCCACCAGTGGCCGCAGGCGCTGCATGTCGGCTGTTTCGATACCGCTTTCCACCAGACGCAAACCGACTTGCAGCGCCGTTATGCCTTGCCGCGTGCGCTGCATGAGCGCGGCATCAAGCGCTACGGTTTCCATGGTCTCTCCTATGCCTATGTCAGTGCCGCGCTGTATGCGCAGGAGCCGGCGTTGCAGCAGGGCAAAGTGGTGATCGCCCATCTCGGCAGCGGTGCGAGCGCCTGCGCCGTGCAGGGCGGCCGCAGTGTCGCCAGTAGCATGGGTTTCAGCCCGCTGGATGGCCTGGTGATGAGCACGCGTTGCGGCCAGCTCGATCCCGGCGTGTTGTTGCACTTGCTGCGTGAAGGTGCGGATGTGCAGGCACTGGAAAAATTGCTGTACAAACAGAGCGGCTTGCTCGGCGTGTCCGGCACCACGGGTGATTTGCGTGAGCTGCTGCAGGATGGCCGTGAGGCGGCACAAGAAGCGGTGGAGCTGTTCGTGCAGCGCTGCTGCACGGTAATCGCGGAGTTGGCAGCGGCCATGCAGGGTATTGATGTGCTGGTATTTACCGGCGGTATCGGCGAGCACCAGTCGGCAACGCGTGCGCGCATAGTGCAGCGCCTCGGCTGGCTTGGCGCGGCGCTGGACGAACAGGCTAACCATGAACACGACTGGCGCATCAGCCCGCCTGCAGCACGCTTGCAGGTATTCGTCGTGCCGACCGACGAGGAGCGCGAAATGGTGCAGCAGGCATTGCCCTTGATGGAGGCAGCACAATCATCATGACCATCCCGGCCACTTCAGTACTGGACCGCGCGGCGGAAATCATCGCCGCTTTCGTGCCTGACAATGACCTTGTCGATCTGCTGACCCAGTTGCAGGAAGCGCTGGGTTATATCCCGCCGCCGTCTATCGCACTCATTGCTGATGCCGCCGGCGTTGAGCGTCCGGCGATCTACAAGGCGATCGAGTTGTCACCTTCGCTCACGCTGCAGCCGCCAGGCAAACACTTGCTGTATGTCTGCTCGGCAGATAACTGCTGCGCGAAAGGCGGTCTGGCGCTGGCGGCGACGGCGAAGCGGGTACTCGGCGCCGACTTCTACCAGTGCGATGCCGGCAAAAACGTGCGGCTGGAACCGTTCCGCTGCCTCGGCAATTGCGTCAACGGCCCCAACATCGCGCTCGACAAGGTCGTGCAGGGGCCGATGACGCCGGAGAAGCTGGAAAGCCTGTTGCAGGGGTTGTTGTAGGGGCGCGATTTATCGCGCCCTACCGGCTCACCGGGTACTGCCGTTTCCAGCCTTCCATGCCGCCGTCGACGCTGTAGACCTCGGCAAAGCCCTGCCGAGCCAGGAAATCGGCAGCGCCCTGGCTGCTGTGGCCGTGGTAGCAGAACACCAGCAGCGGCTTGTCCAGGTCTGCCTGCCGGATGAATTCGTCCACGTTGCTGTTGTTGAGGGAAAACGCGCCCGGGGCGTGGCCGGCAGCAAAGGAAGCCGGATCGCGGATATCGACGATCGTCACCTCACGACTATCCATCATCTGTTTGGCGGCGGCGGCGGGAATGCAGGTGAAACTCATGGTGTGGTCCTCGGTTGTCAGGATGAGCAGCTGATTTCCAGGCGCTTGCCCCAGTCGGGCGGAAAGGCTGCATAGTGCTCTTGCTCCGGGTGTTCGGCAAACGGGTCCTGCAACACGCGCAGCAGGTTGTTCACCTCGCTGAAATCCTGTTCGCGCTGCGCCTTGTCGATGGCCTGTTGTGCCAGGTAATTGCGCAGGATGTACTTGGGGTTCGCCTGTTTCATGCGCGTGCTGCGCTCGCCATCACGGCTCTGCTCTGCCGCAAGGCGGATGCTGTACTGGTTGGACCAGCGGTCAAAGCCCTCGCGGTCGACAAACAGGTCGCGCAGGCCCGGGTTGGGGGCATCGGCCACAAAGTCACACAGGCGGCGGAAGAAAATCGTGTAATCGACCGCCGACTGCTGCAGCAGGCCGAGCAGCTGGCCGATCAGCGCGTTGTCGGCAGCTTGTGCAGTGTGCAAGCCGAGTTTCGCCCGCATCAGCTGCAGGTATTGCTGTTCGATGGTTGGCTGGTAGCTGTGCAGTATCTCGCGCAGCGTCTCGACAGGAACCAGTGGCGACAACGCATGTGCCAGTGCATTGCAATTCCACAAGCCGATAGATGGCTGCTGGTCATAAGCGTAGCGACCGTTGTAGTCGGAATGGTTGCAGATGAACTGCGGGTTGTAGTCGTCGAGGAACCCGAAAGGTCCGTAATCGAACGTCTCGCCGAGGATCGACATGTTGTCAGTGTTCATCACACCGTGGGCGAAGCCCGCCGCCTGCCAGTGCGCCATCAGCCGGGCGGTGCGTGTCACCACCGCCTGCAGGAAGGCTGCGTAGCGGTTCTCGTGACGGAGTGCTTCCGGGTAATGGTGTTCGATCACGAAGTCGGCCAGTTGTTGCAGCGCGTCGTGCTGGCGCGTGTAGAAGAAATACTCGAAGGAGCCGAAGCGGATGTGCGACGGCGACACGCGCAGCACCATCGCGCCGGTCTCGACCTGTTCGCGGTACACCGGCTCCTCACTGGCGATCAGCGCCAGTGCGCGGGTGGTCGGGATGCCGAGGCCGTGCATCGCCTCCGAGCAGAGGAATTCGCGAATACTGGAACGCAACACGGCGCGGCCGTCGCCCTGGCGGGAGTACGGTGTCATGCCGGCACCCTTGAGCTGGATTTCATGCACCCTGCCTGCATGCCCGATCTCGCCGAGCAGCATGGCGCGGCCATCGCCGAGGCGCGGGTTGTAGCTGCCGAACTGGTGGCCGGAGTACACCATCGCCAGCGGTGTCACGCTCGACGCGACCACACCATTGCACAGGTGCAGGGCCTCGTCGCTGGCCAGTTGTGCCATGTCCAGCCCCAGCAGTGCAGCGGTGCCGGGTGAGAAGGCTGCCCAGCGTGCCGCGCGCAAGGGCTGGACGCGCACGGCGGAGTAGTAGGTGTCGCCGAGTGAGGCAAAACGGGCAGTGCGCAATGGCAAGGTCACGTGGAGGGTATCCGGCAGCAATTACCCGGCATTCTAAAAGCTGGCGTTTCCGTTGGCGACGCCACAAAATGTAAGGATTCTGACGATGGAACCGCCATGACCCCAGTTCACCCCACGTCGCGCGAGGTTTCTGCCAGCCAGCACGGGCTGACAGTATTGCTGCTCTGTGCCGTCGCCGTGGTCGCGCGCTGGCAGATTGTCACCCTGGATTTCAACTCGCTGCTGACCAGTTACCTGGCAGATGACGCGTTTTACTACTACAAGATTGCCGCCAATATCTTTCTCCAGCATCGCATCAGCTACGACGGCGAGGGGCTGGCCAACGGCTTCCACCCGTTGTGGATGTCATTGATCGTGCCGTTCTACACGCCTGCGCAGGACGGTGCAGGTTTTGTGGCGCGCGTGCAGTGGCTGATGCTGGCGCTGCACCTGCTGGCGATTGTCGCGCTGTACCTCACGGTGTTGCGCTTGCGCGGCGGATGGCTGGTGGCGATGCTGGCCAGCGCGATACTGTGCCTGCATTCCACCTTCGTCGACATGCAGATGAACGGCCTGGAAACCTCGCTCAACATGCTGGTGTTGCTGCTGCTGTTGAATGCTTTCCTCACTGTGTGGCTGCAGCCCTTGGGTGCTTTGCGTCGCTATGTTTTTTTCGGCTTCATCGCCGCCGCAGCCTTCCTCACTCGCACCGACAATGCCATAACGCTGGTGCTGCTGTTTGCCGCACTGGCCTGGCAGGCGCGTGGGGCTCTGGTGCAGGTATGGCCGCGACTGTTTCTGGCCGGGCTCGTGGCGCTGTTGCTGGTGTCGCCGTGGTTGCTGTGGAACCAGCTGCAGTTCGGCAGCATGGTGCAGAGCAGCGGCAAGGTCGAAAGCATCCACTGGGGCGAGCCGCATTTCAGTCTCGGAGCCACGGTGTATCGCCTGTTGCTGACGCCGATGGCGGTCTATTCCCATTTGCAGGACACGGCGCGCCTGTTCATTGCGGCCGTACCTTCGGCGTTGCCCTTGCAGTCGGCATTGCTGCTGGCAGCCGGCGCCTTGCTGTGCTGGCAGCTGCTGTCGGCGCGCAACCCTTTTCCTGTCCTGCGCGCGCTGGCCGTGTTCTGCCTCGCCGTGTTTGCCGTGTTCTGTTACAACGCCGGCATGCGCAGTTTTGTACGTATCTGGTACCACATGCCCGTCGGCCTGGTGCTGGTGCTGTTGCTGGCCGCAGTCGCGATCCGCTGGCGCGGCCAGCGCTGGCCGCTGGCAGGGTTGCTGCTGTCGGTTGTCGCGGTGTTGTCGCTGCATTCTCCAGCCAAACTGCCGGGCGTCGCTGCGGAGCGCTCGCCCCATTTTGTGGTGGCGGACTGGCTGAACACGAATACGCCGGCCGATGCAGTCATCGGTTCGATGAATTCCGGCATCCTCAGTTATCTCGCGCAGCGTAAGGTGGTAAACCTTGATGGCGTGGTCGACCATCGCTCGTTGCGCGCGCACTGGCAGAAGCGGCAGCCGGAGTACCTGCGCGAGCGAGGTATCGGCTATCTGGTCGACAATGCCGGCGCGCTGGCCATTTTCTGTCGCGAGAACGCGCTTTATCGCTGCCAGCAGGTATTCACTTTCGGTGACCCACGCAATCCCGGCCGCGTCATGAAGTTGGTGCCGCTAGATGCAGGAGAGTCACCACCAGTGCCAGCCGTGGGTGCTGAAAAAACGGTAACCGGCTCGTGAGAACTGCCGGATATGCCACCAGCCCTTGCGCGCGGCATGGCCGCCGTCATGCACGATGCGCATGGCTGGCACCAGTGTGATCCTTGCGTGCTGCCGCAAACGCACCGACAGGTCGAAATCCTCGAAGTAGAGGAAATAGTCCTCGCAAAAACCGTGCAGCCGATGCAGCAGGGCCGTGCGCGACAACATGCAGCAGCCGCTGGCGATTTCCACCGCATCCGATGCTTCCCCCGAGAGGTATTCCCGGTGCATTTCGTAGTGCGCCAGCCGGTTGGCAAACAGCCTGCGCAAGGCGGGCGGGGCAAAGCCGCGCAGCAGGAAATCCAGCACCGTCGGATAGCGTTTTGACAGGAACAGCGGCTGCTCATGGTCATCGACGCCGTAGGGCGTCACCATGCCTGTGGCCGGGTGTTGCTGCAGATAATCAATGCCGGCCACCAGCGCGTCGGGCGCGAGGTAGACGTCCGGGTTCAGGATCAGGTGAAAGTCACTGCCCTGGTGCATGCACAGGTTGTGCGCCTTGCCGTAACCGAGGTTATGGTCGGGCTGGATGAAGCGGATCGAATCGATTCCCGCCAGGCGAGTGAATTGGCGCGAGTGGCGATCGCCATCTTCGGCCGCGGCATTGTCCACCACCGCCAGCGTCACCCGCGCCACCGGCCGTTCGCTGCGCAAATGCTGCACACACCGGACCAGGCTGTCGCGAAAGCGCTCTAGCTGTTCGTCGCCAGAGCGGTACAGGACTGTCGCGATGGACAGGTAGATCGGTGTCTGCAGGTTGTTATCCGTTGGCATGGCCGTGATTGTAGTGTATTGCCGGCCTGTTTATGATGCCTGACCAACCCGATAACAATACCTGCTGACTGCATGATTCCCGCCAGACCCAAGCGCATCCTCTGCGTCCTCGGCATGCACCGTTCGGGGACGAGCTGCCTGACCGGTTCGCTGCAACAGGGCGGCCTGTTCCTCGGCAAACACCACACCTGGAATGACTATAACCGCAAGGGCAACCGGGAAAACCAGGATGTGGTCAACCTGAATGAAGCCGTTTTCCGCGCCAATGGCCTCAACTGGAAGCAGCCGCTGCGCCCGGCCAGCTGGAAAACGCTCTGGCGCCACCCGGCACCCGTTTGGCAGCCGCAACATGTTGCCCGCGCCCGGGAAATCATGGCGGAGTATGCCGAGCATCCGCTGTGGGGCTTCAAGGACCCGCGCACACTGATGCTGCTGGACGGCTGGCGCCGCTTGGTGCCGGATATGGAATTCGTCGGCATCTATCGCCACCCGATGGCTGTGGCGCAATCGCTGGCCAGTCGCCCGGCACTGCCGGTGACGATCGAGGAAGGCCTGCAGATGTGGTACATCTACAACCGTGAATTGCTGCGCCAGTACCGCCGCAAGCCGTTCCCGATCCTGTGTTTCGACTGGGACGAGGAAACTTTCCACCATCGCCTGGACCAGCTACACCAGCAACTGGGCTTGCGCCCGGTGCCGCCGGACGAGCGCTTCTACACCAAGACATTGCACAAACAGACAGCCGACAGCACTGTGAACTTGCAGCCAGAAATCCGCGAGCTGTACGAACAACTCGAGGCCATATCGGCCGGCCAGCTGGCTGGCAGCACCTGACAAAGGAGCACCCTCCATGACCCGAAAACATGGCGACCATCCCGCGAAACAGGGCGAGCACCCAGCGCATGACGAGCTGGAAAAACAGCCGACCCCGAAAAATATCCCGAATGCCCCGACGTCGGTGATGTTTTTTGACCCTGCCATGCCGGTGGTGCCCGTTGCTCCTGCGGGCTACCTGCAAGGCAATCGCCTGCGGCTGTCGATCGTCGTGATGGTGTACAAGATGCCGGAACAGGCAAAGAAAACACTTTATTCACTCAGCGCCGCCTACCAGCGCGGCGTGAGCGAGGAGGATTACGAGGTCATCGTTGTCGAGAACCCTTCGTCAAACATGCTCGGCAGGGTTGACGCCGAAAAGTGGGGTAACAATTTTCGTTACATTGCCTATCCGGAAACGAAGCCGACACCGGTCAACGCGATGAATTTCGGTGCCACCCAGGCGCTGGGCAGCATGGTAGCTGTCATGATCGATGGCGCGCGCATGGTGTCGCCCGGTATCGTCAACTACATCATCGCGGCCGAGCGGCTGCACCCGAATGCGATTGTTGCAGTGCCGGGTTATCACCTCGGCGACAAAGTGCAGCAGGAAGCCATGCTCGAGGGGTATGACGAAGCCTATGAGCAGACACTGCTGGACAAGATTTGCTGGCCGGAAGACGGTTACCGCCTGTTCGAGATTTCCTGCCTGTCCGGCACCAGCCACAGTGGCTGGCTCAAGCCGCTGGGTGAGAGCAACGTGCTGGCGATGCCACGCCATATCTGGGACAAGCTCGGCGGCTATGACCCCGGCTTCACTGAAACCGGCGGTGGCCAGTGCAACCTTGACCTGCACAAGCGTGCGGTCGAGCTGGAGGAAACGGTGCTCGTCACGCTGATCGGCGAAGGCTCTTTCCACCAGTTCCACGGTGGCATCACCACAGGCACCAAGGGCAAGGAGCGGCTCGACATCATGCAGAGCCATTTCAACCAGTATGCCGAATTGCGCGGCGGACCTTACCGGCCGCCGCTGAAGCGGGCGATCCTGTTCGGTGCCATGCCTGACTGCGCGGCCAAGTTCGCGCGCCATTCGGCGAGCACCATCATGAAAAACCGCAAGGAAATCCCGCGGGACTGGCCATGATCAGTATGAAAAAACCGCTGCTGTCCATCATTGTCATTGTCTACAACATGCCGCGGCAGGCGCTGAACACGTTGTTCAGTTTGTCGCTGCCGTACCAGAAAAATGTGTCGGCGGATGATTATGAGGTCATCGTGGTCGAAAACCGGTCGGCCAATAACCTGGATCCCGGCGCACTGGCTGCACTGGGGCCGCAGTTCCGCTATTTCCTGCGCGCTGAAACCGGAGTTTCGCCTGCGCCGGCAGTCAATTTCGGTCTGGCGCAATGTCGCGGCGAACAGATTGGCCTGATCATCGACGGCGCCCGCATGGTGTCGCCGCGAGTCATCGAGTATGCCCTGCTGGCAGCGCGTATCTCGCAACAGGCCCTTGTCATGGTGCCGGGCTACCATCTCGGCGAGCGCGACCAGAAATTCCACCTGCAGACCGGCCACACCGAACAACTGGAAATCGCGAAGCTGGAACAACTGGGTTGGCGCGAGAACGGCTATCGGCTGTTCAAGTGGGCTTGCTGGAGCTCCAGCAACCAGCGCGGTTACTTGCAGCCGATGCAGGAGTGCAATGCCCTGTTCTGCTCGGCTGACAATTTCCGTCGCATCGGCGGTGCAGACGAGCGTTTTGACCAGCCCGGTGGCGGCTCGATCAACCTCTACATCTACCGTCGACTCGGCACGCTGCCGGACATCCAGCTGTTCGTGCTGCCCGGTGAAGGTTCGTTCCACCAGTTCCATGGCGGGGTGACCACGCAGGAGTTACCGGATGACGATCAGCGCAAGGCTGTGCTCAAGTCGTTTGACACGCGCCTGGAAGAGATCTGGGGTGGCCCGTTCAAGGCGCTGACGCGTGAGCCCATGCTGCTCGGTGCCGTGACGCACTGGGCACAACCGTTCCTGGAAAAAGCCTCGGAGATGGCCAGCCAGCGTTTCACCCGCCTGACGCTGAACAGGAAGCCGTTCTGGGAGGACGATGCCGCGTTCGCCAGGTTCACCGAAAACGCGGTGAGCTGCCTGGGTGATGGCTACGAGCCGCCAGCCGTGATGCAACAGGCACAGCGCATGCCGGAGTGATCAATCCGGCGGCCCAAGCGCGGTCGCTTACGGTTGCCGGAAGAACGCCTCTGGTGAGTGTTGCGCTGACCATTGTAGCAAGTCATCGACAGCGTCATTGAAGCGTGCCAGTACGTCGGGCAAGTGTTCGCTCATGTTTTTCTTGATCAGCGTTTCCATCGCGCTACAGCAATTCTTCAGTTCACTGACCCCGCAATAGCAGCAGGCACCGTGTAGCTTGTGCACGAGCGTTTCCGCCGTTTGCAGGTCATTACCCTCGATTGCGGCCACGATCAGTTGCCGGTCACTGGACAATGTGCGCAGCAGCATTTCCAGCATTTCGATGGCAATTTCAAGGCGATTGCCACAGGTTTTCAATGCGGCAGCGCGGTCTATGCAGCGATGCTGGCGCCCTGATTGGCCGTTTTCCCTGGCAATCCGCCGCACGGCGTTGATCGGCATCTGCTCCGCAGTGACCCATTTCTCGATGATCTGCTGCAGCTGCTGTTCGCTGGCCGGTTTGCTGAGGTAGTCATCAAAGCCGGACATCAGCAGTTGCTGGCGTTGTTCCGCCAGTGCATGGGCAGTGAGGGCGATGATCGGCGTATGTGTGCCAGTGCGGTTCTCCTGCTGCCGGATCCGCCGGGTGGCTTCAATGCCATCCATGACCGGCATCTGGATATCCATCAGGATAAGGTCGATGTCCTGGTGCCTGGTCAGCAACGCCAGTGCTTCCTCGCCATTGTCTGCCTGGTAAACGGCGGCGCCGAGATCGCGCAGCATGGCACTGATCAGTTTCAGGTTGGATGCATTGTCATCCACGGCGAGCACGCGCACAGATTCTTCTGGCAACGGCTGTTGCTCCGGTACTGCGGCGCCGGCTTTGGTCGACTGCGCCAGTCCCAACGCATGGCAGAGCGCATCAAACAGGCGCTTTTCCGTCACCGGTTTCGGCAGCTGGACCAGCCTCTGCAAGGCGTCGTAGCCGCTTTCATGGCGCACGGTGGATGGCGCGCACAACAGCACCGGGCAATGGAAGCGTTCGCGGATCTGGCTGGCTTGTTGCAGCCAGCGTTGCAATGCCGGTGGATTGAACTGCACCGGCAAACCGAAAATCACCGCGTCGATATCCTGCTCCGTACCCGCATGGCGTTCCAGCGCGGGTTCGATCTGTTCGATCGTATCTGCCAGCACCGGTTGCACGCCCCATTGTGTCAGCGAGTGGCTGATCGCCAGCCGGCACAGCCTTTCACTGTCATAGACGAGTATGCAGCGCCCCTGCAGTTCACGGTGGTTGCCCTGCTGGTCCGGGCTGGCAATGTCAAAGCGAACCGTGAACCAGAAGGTCGTGTTGCCGGGTTCGCTGGTATAGCCGATCTCGCCGCCCATCTGCTCGACGATCTTGCGCGAAATCGCCAGCCCCAGTCCGGTGCCGGCAAATTCCCTGGTATTGGAACCGTCGAGTTGGGTGAAAGCCTGGAAAATCATCTGGTTGTTGTTGGGCAAGCCCTTGCCGGCGTCATTGACCTCGATTTTCAGCAATGCCTGCTGCTGGTCAGCATTTTCCACGGCAATGCGCACCACGATGCTACCTTGCTCGGAAAACTTGATGGCGTTGCCGATCAGGTTCGTCAGTACCTGCTTAAGTCGCAATGGGTCGCCCAGCAGATGGCGCGGCACATCGCTGTAGATCATGTGCAGCAGTTCAAGCCCCTTGTCATGTGCACCGGGTGCCAGGATCTGCAGGATTTCCTCGAGTGTTTCGTTGATGTCGAAGCGGACATAATCGAGCACCAGCTTGCCGGCTTCGATCTTGGACAGGTCAAGCACGTCGTTAATGATGGTCAGCAGGTTTTCGGAGGACTTGCGGATGCTCTGCAGGTAATCCTGTTGCTGGCTGTCCAGTGGTGTCTTCAGCAGCAGCTTGCTGAAGCCGATGATGCTGTTGAGCGGTGTGCGGATTTCATGGCTGGTGTTGGCGAGGAATTCGGACTTGATGCGGCTGGCCTGCACGGCTTCGCGTCGTGCCAGGTCAAGCTCGATGTTCTGGATCTCGATGGTCTCCAGCGTTTCGCGCAGGTCCTGTGTCGACTGTTCTATGTGATGTTGCAGGTTGTCCTGCTGCTCACCCAGCGCAGCTTGTGTCTCGGCGATGGCCAGGCCAAGATCCTGTAACTCCTTGATGTTGCTGTCAGGCAGTTGCACATCGCCATCGCCCCGGCTGATTGCGCGTGCTGCATTGGCCATGTCGCGCAAGGTATTGGCCAGACGGTCACTGAATGGCATCGCCAGCCAGAAGGCTATCGCGAGGATCACGGCGATAACAACAATATCGAACAGGATAGTGCGGTATTTGTGCAGCATGAGGAAGCTGCGGGAAAATTCCACCTGCACCCAGCCAATGGTCTTGCTATCAGGAGGATGCCTTGTGCTGTCCGGTTGGCTGGTGGCCAGTCGGGCATGCATCACCGGCACGAATACCTGTCGGGTATCTGCTGTGTCCAGCTGAACCGTGACAAGGGAAAACGTATCCTGTGGCGAGTTTTCCAGCGCGCTGTGACGCGGTCCGGCACGCACGATTTCCTGTCGGTCCGAATCATAGAAAGTAATGGCGCGCAGCAGGGGATATTCCAGTGCCAGCTGGGCTGTGCGTTGCAGGGCGTCCCTGTTATCGTCCTGTATCAGGTAAAAAGCCTGCATGGCGATCTGCTCGCTATACGCAGAAGCCATTTCGTTTTCGTAATGGGCAATGTCCCTCACCAGGGCATAGGTGAGATAGAAGCCGATCAGCAAGGTACACGCAATGCCGGGCAGCAGGGCGAACATGGCAATGCGGCTACGCAGGTTGCTGGTCAGGATCATCGGCTTCACTTTTTGTTATCGTCAATGAAAGCACGCTAGAATGGCCGCCTTGTCAGGTGCTGCAAGGCTGCCTTCCCGATGGATTATCCCACAATTGAAAGCTGTATCGGCAACACGCCACTCGTGCGCCTGCAGCGGCTGGGGCAGGGCAAGCGCAACACCATCTTGCTCAAGCTGGAGGGTAATAACCCCGCAGGCTCCGTCAAGGATCGCCCGGCAGCCAGCATGATCGCCGAGGCAGAGCAGCGCGGCGATATCTCCCCCGGTGACACACTGATAGAAGCCACCAGCGGCAATACGGGTATTGCGCTGGCCATGGTTGCTGCAATCCGCGGCTATCGCATGATCCTCATCATGCCGGACAACATGACCGCCGAGCGAAAGGCGGCGATGAGCGCCTATGGCGCCGAACTGATCCTGGTGTCGCGTGAGCAGGGCATGGAAGGCGCCCGTGATCTTGCCTTGCAGATGCAGGCCGAAGGGCGTGGCAAGGTGCTGGACCAGTTCGGCAATCGCGACAACCCGCTGGCACATTATCGCGGCACGGGCCCGGAAATCTGGCGCCAGACTGCAGGCCGCATCACGCATTTCGTCAGTGCAATGGGTACCACCGGCACGATCATGGGCACCTCGCGCTACCTGAAGGAGATGAATCCGGCGATACAGATCGTCGGCCTGCAGCCGCAGGAAGGCGCCAGCATACCGGGTATCAGGCGCTGGCCGGCGGCATATTTGCCGGCTATTTTTGAACAGTCACGCGTTGATCGCGTCATCGACCTCTCCCAGCAGGCGGCAGAGCAGACCATGCGCGAGCTCGCCAGGCGTGAAGGGATTTTCTGCGGCGTATCATCCGGTGCTGCGGTGGCGGCAGCCCTGCAGCTTGACGCTGAAATCACTGATGCGACGATTGTGGCCATCGTCTGTGACCGGGGTGACCGCTACCTGTCATCCGGCGTGTTCAATTCCTGAAGCCCCTTTTGCGGTAGTCCTTATGGTCAAGATTCGCGAGCATCACCCGCTGGAAGAGAAGGGCAAGATCGATATCGAGGCCTGGTTGTCATCCATCCAGGAAAAACAGGCATTTTCTGCCGAGCAGGTCGACCAGTTGCGTGAGGCCTGCCAGCTCAGTTTTTACGCCGAACAGGATCGCACCGATTCCGACAAGCGCTGGGCAGATACGAGTTGTTTCCATACTGGCCTCGAAATGGCCACTATCCTCAACGAGCTTGACCAGGATGCCGAAACCCTGGTGGGTGCCATCCTGTACCGCGCCGTGCGTGAGGAGCGTTTGCCGCTGGCCAAGGTCGAGCAGCAGTTCGGTGCCAGTGTCGCGAAGCTGATCGAAGGGGTGTTGCGGATGGCCTCTGTCAGTGCCCTGCAGACGCTCAGTGACGAGCGCGTGCTCGGGCGTGCAGCGGAAGTGCAGGTGGAGAACCTGCGCAAGATGCTGGTGGCGATCATTGATGATGTCCGGGTTGCGCTGGTCAAGATTGCCGAGCGCACCTGTGCAATCCGTGCCGCCAAGAATGCCCCGGACGCCAAGCGCCGGCGTGTGGCGCACGAGATCATGAGCGTCTATGCCCCGCTGGCCCATCGCCTGGGCATCGGTCACCTTAAGTGGGAGCTGGAGGATGTCGCCTTCCGCTACCTGGAACCCGATGCCTACAAGCATATTGCTCGCTTGCTCGATGAACGCCGGCTCGACCGCGAGCACTTCATCGCGCATGCGAGGGAGCAACTCGGCGAGGCGTTGTCCGCGGCCGGCATTGAAGCGGAAATCAGTGGCCGGGCGAAACATATCTACAGCATCTGGCGCAAGATGCGCGCAAAGGGGATCGGGTTTTCGCAGGTGTATGACATCCGGGCGCTGCGCGTCCTGGTGCCGGGCGTCCAGGAGTGCTACACCGCTCTCGGTATCGTGCATGGATTGTGGCGCAATATCCCCAACGAGTTTGACGATTACATCGCCAGCCCGAAGGAAAACGGTTACCGCTCCTTGCACACAGCTGTCATCGGCCCTGAAGGCAAGGTCATGGAAGTACAGATCCGCAGTTTCGACATGCACAAGGAAGCGGAATTCGGGGTATGTGCCCACTGGCAATACAAGGGGGCAGACAAGGCGAGCCAGCATGACAGCTACGATGCCAAGATCGAATGGCTGCGGCAGGTACTGGCATGGCACGAGGAAACCGGCGGCAGCCTGGAGCTGGTGCAGGAGATCAAGTCCGATATCGTGCAGGATCGGATCTACGTCTTCACCCCGGAAGGTCATGTCGTTGATTTGCCCTCCGGTGCCACCGCGCTGGATTTTGCTTACCACATCCACACCGGCGTCGGTCATCGCTGCCGTGGTTGCCGCATCAATGGCCGCGTAGTGCCGCTGTACCAGCCACTGCAAACCGGTGACCAGGTGGAGATCATCACCGGTAAGCGCGAGGCGCCAAGCCGCGACTGGCTGACCTCGGGGCTGAACTACCTGCACACAGCCCGTGCGCGGTCGCGGGTGCAGCACTGGTTCCGGCAGCAGGCGATGGACGAGAACATCGAGAGCGGGCGCGTCATCCTCGATCGCGCTTTCCAGCGCCTGGCTCTCTCCACGCAACTTGACCTCGAGTTGCTAGCGCAGAAACTCGAGCAGAAATCACTCAACGAGCTCTATGCTGCAGTCGGCACGGGTGAGCTCAGCATGACGGCAGTGCTCAATGCTGCCATGCAATCCGGTGTCGGGCAGCAGGTGGATTTACCGCTGGACC
>CALMIC010000008.1 GCA_937864065.1 uncultured Cellvibrionales bacterium
ACATCATGTGCGCCAACTCCTCCGGCACTTGTGGATTTGCCGAGGACCGGCCGGCCGGCCGCGCCGATACTGACTTCGCGGATCTGGTAACCGCTCTTGCAAGTATCGGGTTTGACTTGCAGGGTGAAAGCCTCTTCCGGCGTGCCGCGGGGGCCAAAGCGGATGTAGGCCTTGGTACCGGCGGTGCGGGTCAAGACGGTTTTGGTGGTGGCATCATTCACCTGCAGTACGGTGTCGATATCCGGCGCGCTGCCCATCTTCACCGTGTCCTTTTCCAGGTAGACCATCCAGCCGGCTGACCAGTCGGCAGAACAGGTGGCACCGTCCGCCGACGGGCAGATCGACACCAGGCGCCCGCGCCGGATGGCCTCGGCCCTGGCGGTATTGATACCGGCCATCATGTTGTTGGCTGCCGTGGTCAGGCGGTTGTTGCGGATCGTGTCATTGAATGACGGCACTGCCAGCGTCAACATGATGGCAGCAATAGCTACGGTCATGATGAGCTCGATCAGGGTGAAGCCGGCTGACCTCCCCCGCACGCTGCCTTGTCTCAGTCGATTGCCTTGCACAGCGAATCTCCCCTTTTTCACTAGTGTTTAACTTAATGGCGCCCGGCCAGCCCTGCAAACCTTACCGGATAAACGGTGCAGCCCCCTCTCCCAGCGGCACAACACATTGACCGGCTTCACATTTTGCGGCTCAGCGCAGCTCCTTCGGCATGGAAAAATGGACGGTTTCCTCGATACCGGCCAGCTCGTTCGGCTGCTCACCCCCTAGTTGCTGCAGGCGGCGCACCACGTCCTGCACCAGGTTCTCAGGAGCCGAGGCACCGGCGGTGATACCCACGGCACGCTTGCCGGCCAGCCAGGCGGGCTGGATGTCATCGGCACCATCAATCAGGTAGCTCTCGGCCCCAATGCGCTCGGCCAGCTCGCGCAGGCGGTTGGAGTTGGAGCTGTTCGGCGAGCCCACCACCAGCACCAGGTCACACTCCAGCGCCAGTTGCTTGACGGCATCCTGGCGGTTCTGGGTGGCGTAGCAGATATCGTCGGTGCGCGGCCCGCGGATCTCCGGGAAGCGGGCACGCAGCGCGTCGATGACCTTGCGCGTGTCATCCATGCTCAGCGTGGTCTGGGTCACGAAAGCGACCCGCGACGGGTCGCGCACCGGCACGGTCGCCACGTCCTGCTCGTTCTCGACCAGGTGGATCACGCCGCCGTGGCTGCTGTCGTACTGGCCCATCGTGCCCTCCACCTCGGGGTGGCCAGCATGGCCGATGAGGATGCAGTCGATGCCCTCGCGGCCATAGCGCAGGACTTCCATATGCACCTTGGTCACCAGCGGACAAGTGGCGTCGAATACCTTGAGGCCGCGGCGCTTTGCCTCGTCCTGCACGGCACGCGAGACGCCGTGGGCACTGAAGATGACGATGCGGTTATCCGGCACGTCGTCCAGCTCATCGACAAACACCGCGCCGCGGTTGCGCAACCCATCGACCACATAGCGATTGTGCACGACCTCATGGCGCACATAGATCGGTGCGCCAAACACATCCAGCGCGCGGCTGACGATCTCGATGGCGCGGTCGACGCCGGCACAGAAGCCGCGCGGGTTGGCAAGCTTGATCTGCATGTCAGCCTTCTCCTGCGGCCTCGACCGCCACGATGTCCACGTCAAACACAATATCCCGGCCGGCCAGCGGATGGTTGAAATCCACCTCGACCATGTCACCCATCAGCCGGTGGATGACACCCGGCAATTCACCACCCTCGGCCGCCGCGAAGGACAGCACCAGGCCCGGCACCAGTTCGGTACCGGCAGGGAAACGCTCGCGCGGCACGCGCTTGAGGTTGGCGTCCTGGCGCGCGCCGAAAGCATCAGCCGCCGCGATGGTGAACTGGCGCTGCTCGCCGGCATGCAAGCCCAGCAGCACTGCCTCGAAACCGGGCAGCAGGTTGCCATCGCCCGGCACGAACTGGGCAGGCGCCTTGCCGACATTGCTGTCGACAACACTGCCGTCGGCCAGTGACAGCGTGAAAAACAGGGTGACGCGGGTTTGCGGGCTGATGGCCAGGGCACTCATGGTTTTTGCTCCGCAGGTTTGCCGTCCAGCCACTGTTCCAGCAGCAGCAGGCCGGCGCCGACACAGATGGCCGAATCGGCCACATTGAAAGCCGGCCAGTGGTAGCGGCCAGCCCAGACATCGAGGAAATCGACCACATAACCGAGCAATACACGGTCATACAGGTTGCCCAGCGCGCCACCGACCAGCAGCGCCAGTGCTGCTGCCAGCCACTTCTGGCCAGCCGGGAGGCGCAATAGCCAGATGGTAAGCCCGCTGCTGACCACCACGGCAATCGCGGCAAAAAACCAGCGCTGCCAGCCGGCATGGTCGGCCAGGAAGCTGAAGGCAGCGCCATAGTTGTGCGCCAGCACCAGGTTGAATCCCCAGCTGTCACCGACACTGAAGACCGGCAGCACTTCGCGGTAACTGAAACTGGCCACGACCAGGTGCTTGGTCCACTGGTCGAGCAGGAACACGGCCACCGACAACAGCAGCCAGCGGGCATTGCGCAACGGCCACTGCATCGCCGGCCTCACGCGTAGCGGCGCTGTTCGCCGCCGCCATTGACGTTATCAACGCAGCGGCCGCACAACTCGGGATCATCAGCGTGCTGACCCACATCCGGCCGGTAGTGCCAGCAGCGCGTGCACTTGCCATGGCTCGATACGGCCACCGCCACGCGCAAGCCCTCGACCTCCGTCGCCTCGCCGTCACCGCCCAGCGGCAACACACTGGCAGCCGAGGTGATCAGCACGAAGCGCAATTCATCGCCGAGTTTGCCCAGCAACGCCTGTAGCGCCTCACTGCAATACAGCGTCACTTCGGCCTGTAGCGAGGCCCCCAGCCGGCCGGCAGCACGCTCGGCTTCAAGCACCTTGTTGACGGCATTTTTAACCGCAAGCACTTGCTGCCAGTCACTGTCGCTGAACACGGCTGCCGCCGTGGTATCCGGCAGGGCATACCACTCAGCCGTGAATACCGTATCAGCCCGCTGGCCTGGCAGTGATTGCCACAATTCCTCGGCAGTGAAGCTCAGGATCGGCGCCAGCCAGCGCACCATCGCCTCGATGATGTGGAACAGCGCGGTCTGGCACGAACGGCGGCCGAGCGAGTTCTCCTGCATCGTGTACTGGCGGTCCTTGATGATGTCTAGGTAGAAACCGCCGAGGTCGAGCACGCAGAAGTTGTGCAGCTTCTGGTAGATCAGGTGGAACTGGTAGTTGTCATAGGCGGCGATGATCTCGCGCTGCAACGCGGCCGCGCGTGCGATGGCCCAACGATCCAGTTCCAGTAGCTTGTCAGGCGCGACAGCATGTTGCGCCGGATCGAATCCGTTCAGGTTGGACAGCAGGAAGCGCGCGGTATTGCGGATGCGGCGATAGGAATCCGCCGTGCGCTTGAGGATTTCGTCCGACACGCTCATCTCGCCGGAAAAATCGGTCGCAGCCACCCACAAACGCAGGATATCGGCGCCAAGGTCATTCACCACTTTCTGCGGCGAGACGACATTGCCCAGCGACTTGGACATCTTGCGGCCATCCTGGTCGACGGTGAAACCGTGCGTCAGCACCTGGCGGTATGGCGCCGAGCCGTTCATCGCCAGCGCAGCCTTCAGTGATGACTGGAACCAGCCGCGGTGCTGGTCAGAACCTTCGAGGTAGAGGTCGGCCGGGTAGCGCAGGCCGGCGCGGCGCTCCAGCACGGCGAGGTGCGTGACACCGGAATCGAACCACACGTCCAGCGTGTCGGTGACTTTCTGGTAGTGTCCGGCCTCATCGCCCAGCAGCTCGGCGGCATCCAGTTCGAACCACGCATCCATGCCATCTTTCTCGACGCGCTGCGCTACCAGCTCGATCAGTTCCTGCGTGCGCGGGTGCAACAGTTGCGTTTCGCGATGAACGAACAGCGCGATCGGCACGCCCCAGGTGCGCTGGCGCGAGATACACCAGTCCGGGCTCTGGTTCAGCATCGCCTCGATGCGCGCCTGGCCCCAGCCGGGAATCCAGCGCACGCCTTTCACGGCTTCCAGTGCCATGTCCTGCAGGCCGTTCTCGCTCATGCTGATGAACCACTGCGGCGTGGCGCGGAAAATGAGCGGCGTTTTCGTACGCCAGCAATGCGGGAAGCTGTGCGTGAACTGCTTCGCCAGGATCAGCGCCTGTTTTTCCTGCAGCAGGTCCACCACTTTCTGGTCGACCTTGTAGACATGGTCACCGGCAAAGATCTCTGTGTTCGCACGGTACACGCCGTGCTCGTCAACAATATTGATCGTGTCTATACCGTATTTCTGCCCGACGATGAAGTCATCCATGCCGTGATCCGGCGCGGTGTGTACCGCACCGGTACCGGCATCCAGCGTGACATGCTCACCGACCAGCACCGGCACCTGCTTCGCATAGAACGGGTGTTGCAGCAGCTTGCCTTCGAGCGCTGCGCCCTTGCAGCGGCCGACAATGCTGTAGTCCGCAACGCCGTAGCGCTGCAATGCATCCTCGACACGCGCCTGCGCCAGCACCAGCCGCTCCGGGCCCTGGCCGAGGTCGAGTTGCACCAGCACGTAATCGATATCCGGCCCGAGGCTTACCGCCTGGTTGGCCGGCAGCGTCCACGGCGTGGTGGTCCAGATCACCACCGACACCGGGCCTTCACCGCCAACATCACTAAAGGCTGCCAGGAAATCCTGTGGGTTGGCGGCAACAAAGCGCACATCCAGCGCCGTCGAGACCTTGTCCTGGTATTCGACTTCCGCTTCCGCCAGCGCCGACGCACCGACCACACTCCAGTACACCGGCTTGAAGCCGCGCACGAGGTGGCCATTGGCGACGATGCGGCCGAGCGCGCGGATGATATCCGCCTCGAAAGCCGGCGCCATGGTCAGGTAGGGATTGTCCCAGTCACCGAACACGCCGAGGCGGATGAAATCCTGCTTCTGGCCATTGACCTGCGACTGCGCGTACTCGCGGCATTTGGCGCGGAACGCCTTGTGGTCGAGCTTGTCGCCGGCCTTGCCGTGTTTCTTCTCGACGTTGTGCTCGATCGGCAGGCCGTGGCAATCCCAGCCCGGCACATACGGCGCATCAAAACCGCCGAGCGTCTTGGCCTTGATGATGATGTCCTTGAGGATCTTGTTGACCGAGTGGCCGATGTGGATATCGCCGTTGGCGTAAGGCGGGCCGTCGTGCAGGATGAACTGCTCACGGCCGGCGCGTGCGGCGCGGATTTTTTGGTACAGCTTGTCCTGCTGCCATTGCTTCAGCATTTGCGGCTCGCGCTGCGCCAGGTTGGCTTTCATCGCAAAACCCGTGTTTGGCAGGTTCAGGGTGTGCTTGTAGTCTTTCTTCTGTTCAGTCATTGCCCGATTCCAAAAAAATGCCTGGCTGCCGCGATGTCGCGGTAGATCTGTTCTTTCAATGCATCGAACGAGGGAAACTTCTGTTCCTCGCGCAGTTTTTTCTCGAAGTGCACCTCGACTTCACGGCCATACAGGTGGCCCTGGAAATCAAGCAGGTGCACCTCGAGGATAGGCCGCGTCTCGCCACCGACGGTCGGCCGCAGGCCGACATTGGCCACGCCCGGCAACCATGCATCCTCTGCCACCCGGCGCAAGCGTACGGCAAACACCCCGTTCAGCGGCGAGCGGTAGCGGTGCAGGCGCACATTGGCGGTCGGCACACCGATGGTGCGGCCCAGCTGCTGGCCATAAACCACCCGGCCGCGGATCGTGTACGGGTGGCCAAGCAAGCGTTCGGCCTGGGCGTAGTCTTCCGCCTCCAGCGCCCGCCGGATGCGGGTGCTGCTGATGCGTTCGCCGCCCTCCTGCACTGTGCAGGTATCGAACACGGTGAAACCGTGCTGCTGCCCGGCCTGCTGCAGCAAGGCAAAGTCACCCAAGCGGTCACAGCCG
Organism: uncultured Cellvibrionales bacterium; assembly: GCA_937864065.1. Classification (GTDB taxonomy): domain Bacteria; phylum Pseudomonadota; class Gammaproteobacteria; order Pseudomonadales; family UBA7239; genus UBA7239. The sequence goes on from CALMIC010000008.1 coordinate 5,970, forward strand.
AAACGGAAATCATCGCCCACCACCAGGCTGCGGATGCCCAAGCCCTGTACCAGCACCTGCTCGATGAAAGCCTGCGCCGACAGCTGGCGCAGGCGCTGGTTGAACTGCAGGCAGAACACCCGCTCGACACCGAGGGCCGACAGGGCGCGGATCTTGTCACGCAGCCGCATCAGCCTCGCCGGCGCCTTGTCACTGGCGAAGAATTCGTGCGGCTGCGGCTCGAACAGCATCACCACCGACGGCAGGCCCAGTTCCTGCGCCTGCGCCAGCAACTGCCCGATGATCGCGCGATGGCCACGGTGCACGCCGTCGAACGAGCCGATCGTCGCCACACAGCCGCGATGCTGCGGACGCAGGTTGTGCAAGCCTCGGATCAGGGTGAACGGCATGGCCAGGGGGCACCAGTTCCCGCAGGGGGGATGTTGTCGGCAAAGTCTGGCATTATCGCCGTTTCGGGCGGGGTATCAAAGGCCGCCCGGCCCCACGCGGGCTGTGGTTATGCCGTGCGGTTATAAGCTTGCGACCAGATAGTCTTTGGCTTTCTTGCGAGATGCCACTATCCTTGCGCACCTCCTGATCAGGGACAATACTGTTCAGGTTGCACCCATTGCAGGATCCACTGGCAGACAGCCCATGAGCAACGCCCCCGTCATAGCCCGCAGCAGCGACAACAGCGCCGGCCTCACCCGCCCGGATCTCGCTGCGCTGAATGCCGCCTATGCCCCGCTGACGTTTGCCGAGCGCATCGAGCGCCTGTACCACGACTTCGCCCCGGAGAAGGTGCTGGTGACGTCGTCTTTCGCCGCCACCTCGGCCTATTTCCTGCACATCATCTCGTCGATCCGCCCTGCGCAGGTGATCCATTTCATCGACACCGGCTACCACTTCCCGGAAACCCTGCAGTACCGCGACTACCTGCAGCAGCTGTTTCACCTGAACGTGGTGGACCTGAAGCCGGACGAGTACCAGCACAGCTACAGCGAGAAGGAGAAGCTGTACGAGACCGACCCGGATTTCTGCTGCACGATCAACAAGGTGCAGCCGCTGGACAACATCAAGGACAACTACGACGTGTGGGTCTCCAGCCTGATGGGCTGGCAGAGCGACCACCGCGCCGGGCTGGAGATCTTCGAGGAGCGCCACGGCATCATCAAGTTCAACCCGATGATCGACGTGACCCGCGAGCAGCGCGACGCCTACATTGCCGAGCACCAGCTGCCATTTCACCCGCTGGTGGCCAAGGGCTACCAGTCGATCGGCTGCTCGCACTGCACCGTGCCGGGCGAAGGCCGCAGCGGTCGCTGGTCGGGCAAGCCGAAAACCGAGTGCGGGTTACACCTCTAGGCTTTTACCCCTGCAAAGACCCGCGCAGCGAATTCGGCAGCGCCTCGTCAATCAGCACATCGACAAACCGGCCGATCAGCGCCGTATCCGTCGAACGGAAATTGACCACGCGGTTGTTTTCCGTGCGCCCCTGCAACTGGCCGGGATCCTTCTTCGAGAAACCGCTGACGAGGATGCGCTGCGTGGTGCCGACCATCGCACGGCTGATGCGCTGGGCGTTGTCATTGATGCGGTGCTGCAGGATGGCCAGCCGCTCCTTTTTCACAGCCTCGGGCGTGTCGTCCGGCAGGTTGGCCGCCGGCGTCCCCGGCCGCGCGCTGTAGATAAAGCTGAACGAGGTATCAAAGCCGATATCGTCTATCAGTTTCATCGTGCGGGTGAAATCGTCATCCGTCTCACCGGGAAAACCGACAATGAAATCGGACGAGATGCTGATGTCGGGGCGGATCTGCCGCAGGCGGCGGATCTTCGACTTGTATTCCAGCACCGTGTGGCCGCGTTTCATGGCGGCGAGGATGCGGTCGGAGCCGTTCTGCACCGGCAGGTGCAGGTGGCTGACCAGCTCGGGGATCTCGGCATAGGCATCGATGATCGCATCGGTGAATTCGACCGGATGGGATGTGGTGTAGCGGATGCGGTCGATGCCATCGATCGCGGCCACGCAGTACAACAGGTCGGCAAAGTCCGCCGGGCTGCCATCCGGCTTGCTGCCGCGCCAGGCATTGACGTTCTGCCCCAGAAGGTTCACTTCGCGCACGCCCTGCGCCGCGAGGTGCGCGATCTCGACCAGCACATCGGTAAGCGGGCGGCTCACTTCCTCGCCGCGCGTGTAGGGCACCACACAGAACGTGCAGTACTTGTTGCAGCCCTCCATGATCGAGACGAACGCCGACACACCGTCGGCTTCCGGCAGCGGCAGGCGATCGAATTTCTCGATCTCGGGGAAGCTGATGTCAACGACAGCTTTTTTCTCCGCCTGCGCCCGGCGCTCCTCGATCATTTCCGGCAGGCGGTGCAGGGTCTGCGGGCCGAACACCACATCGACGAACGGCGCGCGCTTCGCAATCGCCTCGCCCTCCTGGCTGGCCACACAGCCGCCGACGCCGATAATGAGGTCAGGGCGCTGCTGCTTGAGCGTCTTCCAGCGGCCGAGCTGGTGGAACACTTTCTCCTGCGCCTTCTCGCGGATCGAGCAGGTATTGAGCAGGATCACGTCGGCCTCGGCAGGGTCATCGGTCATCTGCAGGTCATGGCTCTCGGCCAGCAGCTGGCCCATGCGGCTGGAGTCGTACTCGTTCATCTGGCAGCCGTGGGTTTCGATATAGAGCTTGCTCATGCGACAGACCCTCTGGGGGGCGGTCAGGTCAGGGGGCGCCATTATACAGGCTGGCCCGCTCTGGTATCCTGTGCGCCCTTCCCGGATCCCCCCTGCCGAGCAACATGGCCAAGCAAGCACTCTACAAAGTGGTTTTCATCAACCAGAACCAGGTCTATGAACTGTACGCAAGGCAGATTTTCCAGAGCGACCTGTACGGCTTCATCGAGATCGAGGACTACGTGTTCGGCGAGAAATCCTCGATGATCGTCGACCCGGGCGAGGAAAAGCTGAAAACCGAGTTCGCCGATGTGAAACGCAGCTTCATCCCGCTGCACGCCATCGTGCGCATCGACGAGGTTGAGAAGGAAGGCCCGGTACGCATGATCGACATGAAACCGGGTTCGAATGTCACGCATTTCCCCTTCCCGCCCATCCCCAGGCCACAACCGGAAGAGTAAGCGAGGAACGCCGCCATCAAGCCGATTTTCAGCCAGGGACCGTCTGCCGCCTCACGCCTGCTGTTGCCGGCCACGCTGGCGCTGCTGCTGCTCGGCATCGGCTACTACCGGCCCGAGCTGCTGGCCGGCACCCGGTCCGCCCTGGCCGACAGCATGGCACGGCCACTGTACTGGCTCACTTCGTTCCCGTCGCGGGCGGGGCGCTGGGCTGACGAGATGTTCAGCAGCCACCAGGAACTCATCGAACGCAACCACGCGCTGGAACACGAGAACCTGATCCTGCAGCGCAAGGTGTTGCAGATGGCCGCGCTGATGGCGGAAAACGCACGGTTGAAAGAACTGCTGAATTCGACCGAAATGCTGGAGGACTCGGCACTCGTCGCCGAGCTGCTCGGCGTGTCACCCGACCCGCGCCGGCAGGAGATGCTGGTGCACCGCGGACGTGCCGACGGCGCGTTCGAGGGCCAGCCGGTTCTGGATGCCTTCGGCCTGGTGGGCAGTATCGTCGAGCTGTCGGAACACACCGCGCGGGTGCTGCTGATCACCGACACCACCAATGCCGTGCCGGTGCAGGTCAGCCGCAGCGGCGTGCGCGGCATTGCCGAAGGCAGCGGCCGCCTGGACGAACTGTATATCCGTAACCTGGTGCCGACCACCGACATCAAGCAAGGCGACCTCGTGGTCAGCTCCGGCCTGGGCGGCCGCTACCCGCCCGGTTACCCAGTCGGCGAGGTCGTCCGCATTGAATACGACGGGGCCGACCCGTTCCTGCGCGTGGTGGTGCGGCCCTCCGCCCAGCTGGATCGCAGCCAGCAGTTGCTGCTGGTGTTCCGTGCCGAGGCGCAATTGCCGGCACCGGCACCGACCCCTGCCACCCCTGCCCCGGCCGAGACTGACAGCGATGCTGCTGAACCCTGACCGTTACTGGTGGCTGATCCCCGGCAGCCTGCTGGCAGCCTTCCTGTTCCAGTTCTGGCCACTGCCTCAGCCGCTGCGGGCTGTGGCGCCCGACGCCATCGTGCTGGTCACGCTGTACTGGACCCTGCGCAAGCCGCAGCTGGTCAGCAGCGGCTGGGCCTTCGTCATCGGCGTGCTGCGCGACGGCATCGAAGCCTCGCCGCTCGGCATGCACGCACTGGCCCTGGTGGTGGTGAGCTATCTGGTGCAGCTGTTCTACCAGCGCCTGCGCATGTTCACGGTCTGGCAACAGGCCCTTGCCGTGGCAGGCCTGTGCGAGCTGTACCTGCTGCTCGGCGACTGGGTGCACCTGCTCGACCCGCGCAGTGGCACCGAGCCGGTGCTATTTCTGCCGGCACTGGTGACGGGCTTGTGCTGGCTACCGCTGTCGCTGCTGTTGCGGCAGCTGGAAGAGGGTTCGCTGCGCACCCCAGTGCGGAACTGACTGCCGGCCATGACGGACCTGTTCCTCGCCTCTGCCTCCCCCCGCCGCGCCGCCCTGTTGCAGCAGGCGGGCATCCCGTTTCGCCTGTTTCCGGTGGACATCGACGAGAGCTGGCTGCCCGGCGAAACGCTGCGCGACTATGTCAGCCGGCTGGCTGCCGCCAAGGCCCGCACTGCCGCCGAGCAACTGCCGGCGGGCAGCGTGGTGCTGGCTGCCGATACCGCCGGCAGCTGTGAAGACCACCGGCTGGTCAAGCCACTCGGCGAAGACGATGCTGTACGCATGCTGCTGCAGATGAGCGGCCGGCCGCACACCGTCAGTACGGCCATCAGCGTCTGCCAGGGCCAGCGGCTTGAAACGCGGGTGGTGGACAGCACGGTCTATTTCCGCCGGCTCAGCGAGGCTGAATGCCGCCGTTACTGGGCTACGGGCGAACCGTGTGACAAGGCCGGCAGCTATGCGATCCAGGGTTATGGCGCCGTTTTTGTCGAGCGCATCGAGGGCAGTTATAGTGGCGTCGTCGGCTTGCCGTTGTGCGAAACGGCTGCCCTGCTGTCGGACTTCGGTATCGCCTGCTGGCAGCAAAGCTGACACCGCCCACTTCCAGGATCCGGCAACCGGCGCATGAGCGAAGAAATCCTTATCAACGTGGCCCCGATGGAAACCCGCGTCGCAGTGATCGACAACGGCGTCCTGCAGGAGGTCTACATCGAGCGCGCGGAAAAACGCGGGCTGGTCGGCAACATCTACAAGGGCAAGGTTGTGCGGGTACTGCCCGGCATGCAGGCGGCCTTTGTTGACATCGGCCTTGAGCGGGCAGCATTCATCCATGCTGCCGATATCGCCACTGTGGACGAGAACGGCATGGAAAGCCGCACCCAGAACACGCCCGACATCCGCAGTCTGGTGCACGAGGGCAAGAGCCTGGTCGTGCAGGTCATCAAGGACCCGATCGGCAGCAAGGGTGCGCGGCTGACCACACACCTGTCGATCTCGTCGCGCTTCCTCGTCTACATGCCATTCACGAACCACATCGGCATCTCGCAGAAGATCGAGAACGAGCAGGAACGCCAGCGCCTGATGGACATTGTCGAACAGTGCCTGCCGACCGAGGGGCGCGACCGCGCCGGCGGTTTCATCGTGCGCACCGTGGCAGAAAACGCTGCCAGCGAGGACATCCAGGCTGATGCAATGTTCCTGATGAAACTGTGGCGCGATATCAAGCCTGGGCTCGGCTCGTTCCATGTGCCGAATGTGATCTACAACGACCTGCCGCTGTTCGTGCGCACCATGCGCGATGCAGTGAAACCCGGCGTGGAGAAAGTGCGCATCGACTCGCGCGATGAATACGAGCGCCTGTTGCAGGTCGCAGCCGATTACCAGCCGGGCACGCACACGATGGTGGAACACTACGACGGCGCGCGGCCGATCTTCGACCTGTATGGCGTGGAAGAGGAGATCCAGAAAGCGCTCGAGCGGCGCGTCGACCTCAAGTCCGGCGGTTACCTGATTTTTGACCAGACAGAAGCCATGACCACGGTCGATGTGAATACCGGCGCCTTCGTCGGCCACCACAATCAGGAAGAAACGATCTTCAAGACCAACCTGGAAGCGGCGCAAGCGATTGCGCGCCAGCTGCGCCTGCGCAATCTCGGCGGCATCATCATCATCGATTTCATCGACATGAAGGATGCCGAACACCGGCGCCAGGTACTGCGCGCGCTGGAAAAGGCCACCGAAAAAGACCACGCCAAGATCACCATCAACGGCATGTCGGAACTCGGTCTGGTGCAGATGACGCGCAAGCGCACGCGCGAGAGCCTGGCGCGCGTGTTGTGCGAGCCCTGCCCGGCTTGCCAGGGGCGCGGCATGCTGAAGTCAGCGGAGTCCGTCAGTTACGAAATTTTCCGCGAGATCCTGCGCAGCGCACGCACCTACGACAGCGACCGCCTGCTGGTGCTGGCCAGCCAGGAAGTCATCGACCGCCTGCTCGACGAGGATTCAGCCTGCGTGGCCGACCTTGAGGACCTGACAGCCAAGTCGATCCGCTTCCAGGTCGAGCAGGTCTACAACCGCGAACAGTACGACATCGTGCCGCTGTAAGCACAAGGCCCGCTGTCGACCATGCCGAAACGCATCGCGCTCCGCCTCATCAACCTGGTCTGGTACGGCACTGCGTTGCTGATCGTGCTGACCGCGGCGCTGGTGGCGATCGGGCGCGAGATGCTGCCGCAGATCCAGCTCGACAACCCGCAACTGCTGCGCTATGCGCGCGAACAGACCGGCGCCGCGATCGAGATCGGCGAACTGCGCGGTAGCTGGACCAGCCTGTACCCGGACTTCACCGCAAAGCAGGTCAGTATCCGCACGCCATCGCTCAGCGTCGAGTTCGACCAGGCGCGACTGGAAGTGGATATCCTGCGCAGCCTGTGGAGCCGGACACCGGTATTCGACCGGCTCATATTGGGCAAGGCCAGTGTGCACTACACACCGCCGGCCAGTGCCAGCAGCGCGCAGGTACAGGGGCCGGCACCCACCGCGGATATCGACCAGAGTTGGCGCCTCGTCTACCTGTTGTTCAACAAGAACATCCGCGTACAGGAAGTCTATGTCAGCTGGCAACAGGGCGAGCAGTTGCGCGAATTGCAGCTGCAGGATTTCCGGCTGGAACAGACCCTGCTGGGCAAGAAAGTCTTTGTGCGGCTCGCCGGCGCGGATGGCCGCGAACAGCTCTACGCCATAGGCAAACTGCAGGGCGATTCACTAAGTGGCAGCCAGGGTGAGCTGTACCTGAAAATGAGCGGGCTGCCGTTGCAGCCATGGCTGCCGGTGGCGAGCGAAAACCAGGCTGACGCGGTGAAAGAGCTGTTGCAGCAGCCGTGGCTTGCCAGCGGCGAGGCCTGGCTGGACTGGCGCGGCACCCACGATGGTAGCATGCAGGCTGTGCTGCAACTGCAGAATCCTGCCACTGGGGCCAGCCTGTTGCCGCAGGAACTGGCTAGCCACCTGTCGGCACGCTGGCAGGCATCGGGCAAGACGGTGCTTGACCTGCACACAGTGGACTGGCGGCAAACAGCAGCACAGGACTTGCAGCCACTACTGCAGGATGTGCGACTGACGCTGGCGAGCCCGACCCAATGGCAGCTACAGACGCCGGCGCTCGCCTTGCAGCATTTCCAGCCCCTGGAGAAATACCTGCCGGCCGGCACCGTGCAGGAGCTGATGCAGAAGCTGCATCCGAACGGGCTGTTACGCAATGTTGACCTGCAATGGGACAACAGCAAGCCACTCACCGAAAGGATGCAGCTGCGCGCCAATGCCGAAGGCATCGCCACTGGCACCTGGCACGGCGTGCCGGCCTTTACTGGCGTGAGCGGTTACCTGCACAGTGGCATCGGCTATGGCTATATCGACCTCGACAGCAGGGATGGCTTCTCGATGCACTACCCGGAGGTCTATCACCAGCCGATGCAGTTCCAGCGCGCCGGCGGCCGCGTGCAATGGCAGTGGCAGCCGGAACTGGAAACCGTGCTGGTCGGTAGCGACTTTGCCAGCCTGTCTGGCGAGGCCGGTGAGGCACGCGGCAGTTTCTGGCTGCAACTGCCGCTGCCAGGCGCTGATTTCCACAGCCAGATGTACCTCGCGATCGGTTTGCGCAACAGTGAAGCGCGCCATCGCGATACTTTCCTGCCCTACATCCTGCCGCAGAGCCTGCTGGCCTGGCTGAAAGACAGCATCGGCAAGGCGGACGTGCCGGCTGCCGGTTTTTTCTATCGCGGCGCACTGTCGGGCAACGAACCCCTGTCACGGGCCATCCAGTTCTTTGCCGATATCAAACAGGGCGAGTTGCGCTACGACCCGGCCTGGCCGCGCCTGACGGGACTCAACGCCAGGCTGCTGGTCGATGACGGCAATGCCTTCGTGCGCGCCTGGGGTGGCCAGCTGTACAATACGGCCATTGAAGGCGCAGCGGTGGAACTGCGGCAACAGTCACCAGGCCTGAGCCTGCATATCCAGGGCCGCGCCCGCGGCTACGCCGGCGACGGCTTGCGCATCCTGCGCGAGACGCCACTGCACAAGGTCATCGGCGGTGCCATGGACAGCTGGCAAATGCCGCAAGGCCTGCTGTCGACTACCTTGCAATTGCAGATCCCACTGGCGGGAGCACCTGTACCACAAACAGAGGATGTGCGCATCGCACTGTTCGACACGCGTCTCGCGATGGACGACCTGAAGCTGCAGTTCAATGCCGTGCAGGGCGAGCTGCGCTATGACACGGCTACCGGGCTGCGGTCTCCAGGCCTCTCTGCGACGCTGTTCGACAAACCCCTGCAGCTGACCATCGACAGCCGCAAATCCGATAACAACCTCGCCATAAGGCTGGACGGCAAAGGCAGTACCAGTGCCGCCGCCATTGCGCAATGGTCAGGCCTGAAGCCGTTGCAGATGCTGGCGGGCGACTTCAGTTATCGCGCACAGCTTTCGCTGGATACCGGCAGCAAGGCCATAGACAAACCCTTCGGCCAGTTCAAGCTCGACAGTGATCTCGCCGGGGTGACTGTGCCGCTACCCGCACCATTCGCCACCACAGTGAAGGAAAGAAAACCGCTGGCCATGACCGTGGACCTGTTTGCCGGCCAGCGCCAGGACTACCGCCTCGATTACAACCGGCAGCTGACGGGCGCCATGAGCGTGCGCGGCGGCGAACTGTTCGGCGGCGAACTCGTGCTGCTCGGACCTGCCGCGCAACTGCCACAACAGGCCGGCCCGTTGCAGGTGCGTGGCAACCTGCAAGACGCCGACTTGCAGCAGTGGGTCGATCTCATCGCCGCTTTCAACCGTTTGCCGGCCAGCACAAATGTGACCGCCAGCAACAACAGCAACAACAACAGCAGCGCCAGCTACCCGGCATTTACCTTCGCCGTGAACAATGCCCGCTGGCGCGACATCGTCTTCCCGCAACTGCAGTTGAGTGCGCAACATGAGGGCAATGCCTGGCGACTCTATTTTGACGCCGGCAACGCGCGGGGCAGCGCCGCCTTCCACGATGACCCGCAGCGGGTACCGACCATCATCCTCAACGAGCTCAAACTGGAATCCGCCCGCAATGATGGGCAGCCGTCAACCAAGCCGTCTGCAGACAACAACGCTTCCATGGATTTTGCCGCCATACCATCACTGGACATCCGCATCGACAACCTGGTCTACAACGGCATGGGCATCGGCAATATCAGCACCAGCCTGCGCAGTTCAGCCGATGCGCTGGTGCTGGAAAAACTGCTGGCCAGCGGACCGGGCTACAGCCTCTACAACCAGCAAGGCAATGACGGCGCCCTGCTCGCCTGGCGCCGCCAGCCAGACGGCAGTTACCGCAGTGAATTCCGGGGGCTGCTGCACATGCAGGGCGAACAACCGGCACTGGCCCACCTGGGTGTTGACCCGTTCGTGCGCGGCAAGAACATCTATGTTTATGCCGACCTGAACTGGCCGGGTACGCCGGCAGCATTTGACCTGAAAAACCTTGCAGGCGATGTGGTGACGCGCGGCGAGACGGGCCAGTACCTGCAGATCAAACCCAACGCCGCCATGCAGGCACTCAGCGTCATCGACATCACGACCTGGGCGCGCCGGCTGCGGCTCGACTTTTCCGACCTCAGCAATGACGGCATCAGCTTTGACGAGTTCAAGGGCCGGCTGGCATTCCGTGACGGCAGGCTGTCATTCACGGAACCACTGAAAGTGGAAAGCCCGTCCAGCACGATGGTGTTATCCGGCACGGCGATGCTGCGCGAGGAAACACTGGACCTGCAGTTGAATGCCACGCTGCCGGTCGGCAACAACGCCACCTGGATTGCCGGGCTGGCCGGCGGCTTGCCGGCGGCGGCAGGCGTCTACCTGGTCAGCAAGGTGTTTGATAACCAGATCAAGAGCCTGACGAGCCTGACCTACCGTATCAGCGGCCCGATGGCCGAGCCGGACATCCGCTTTGAAAAGCTCGCGCCGCCGAAAAAGGAATAAAACGGCCTAGCGTGCCTGGCGCGACAGGATGGTTTCGACAATCGACGTCGTCGAACAGTTGTCGACAAAAGACAACACCTTCACCTCACCGCCATACGACTGCACGATGGGCGCACCGACCACCTGGTCGGGCCGGTAATCACCACCCTTCACCAGCACATCCGGTTTCAGCAGCTGCAGCAGGCGCTCGGGTGTGTCGTCACTGAAGACGACCACCCAGTCGACCGACTCCAGGCCGGCCAGCACCGCCATGCGGCTTTCCGCCGGCTGTACCGGCCTGCCTTCGCCTTTCAGTCGCTTGACCGATGCATCGGAATTCACCGCCACCACCAGGCGCTGGCCGAGCTTGCGCGCTTCTTCCAGGTAAGTGACATGCCCGGGATGCAGCAAGTCGAAACAGCCGTTGGTGAAAACAATCTTCTCGCCATTGGCACGCGCATCATCAAGCGCAATGCAGAGCTGCGCTTCCGTCATCACGCCGCGACCGGCACCGTGTGCCTGCTGTACCGCGCGGCGCAATTCCGGGCCACTGACTGTCGCCGTGCCGAGTTTGCCGACCACGATGCCGGCCGCGATGTTCGCCAGCGCCACCGCTTGCGGCAATGCCAGACCCGCCGCCAGTGCCGCTGCCAGCGTGGCAATGACCGTATCACCGGCACCGGTCACATCAAACACTTCCCGCGCCTGTGCGGGCAGGTGCAATTCCTGCTGGTCATGGCGCTGTAACAGCGTCATGCCGTGTTCACCGCGCGTGATGAGCAGTGCCTGCAGGTCCAGCTCAAGGATCAGCTGCTGGCCTTTCTGCACCAGCTCACGCTCGTCGCTGCAGTGGCCTGCCACGGCCTCGAACTCGTGCAGGTTAGGCGTCAGCAGCGTGGCGCCGCGGTAGCGGGCGAAATCGGTGCCTTTCGGGTCGACCAGTACCGGCTTGCCAGCGGCACGCGCCGCCGCGATCAGCCTTGGCGCTTCGAGCAGCGCGCCCTTGTTGTAATCAGACAGCACGATGACGCCAACATGGGCAAACAGTTTTTCCGCACGCGCCGAGAGCGCCGCGCTGTCAGCGGCAGAAAATGGCTCTTCGAAATCCATGCGCAGCAATTGCTGGTGGCGACTGATCACACGCAACTTGGTGATGGTCGGGTGGGTGGCCACCGCCTCCAGATCGCAGTGCACCCTGGCCGCCTGCAGGCGCTGCTGTAGCGCCTGCGCTGCCTCATCCGCACCCACCAGCCCGAGCAGCGAGGCACCGCCACCGAGTGCCGCAATATTCAGCGCGACGTTGGCGGCACCGCCCGGGCGATCTTCCGTCTGCTGCACCTGCACCAC
>CALMIC010000009.1 GCA_937864065.1 uncultured Cellvibrionales bacterium
TTCTGCACTACACCACCACGGACGGGCGCGATGTCTTCCAGACATGGCTTGACAGCTTGCGCGACCAAACTGCCAAGGCGCGAATATTGGTGCGGCTGAACCGGCTTGCGGCCGGGAACGCCGGTGATAAACAGCGCCAGGCTGCAGACATCGAACAGGCAAAAGCATTCTGGACCGAGTTCCAGGGGAGATCACCATGAAGGCGCATGACACGGCAGTAGTGGCAATGTTGCAGGCTGATCCGGGCTTTGCAGCGGAATACTTGCGGGTTGCCTTTGAAGAAATGGATGAAGAAGGCGGCGAAGCGGCTTTCCTCACCGCATTGCGGCATGTGGTAGAAGCTCGCGGCGGCATGGCAGCTATCGCAGAAAAAGCACAGTTGTCGCGTGAAAGCCTTTACCGCGCTTTATCACCTAGCGGCAATCCCACATTAAAAACCCTCTGCGCGGTGGTACACGCCGCCGGCATCCGCTTTGCCGAGATTGCGCACGCGGCGTGAACCCTGCCAGTTAGCTTCATCGCACCACCGGCTTGACACTCCTCTTTTCAGATGTAACATGAAAAGACACACCTGATACCCCATGCACAAGGATGCGCATGAAAGAACAGAAGCCACTCCTGCTGGAGCGGGAGCAGATCTGCCTCAAGGCCTCGCGTGGCGGAGGCATCCTCTCGTATGAGGTATGGGGCTACCAGAAACACGGAAAAACCATGGTGACCCGCTATAACCTGGCCTACATCAACCCAAGCCTGTTTACCGGGGATAACGGCCGGGTGCTGGGCTATGACAATGCCCATGGTTATCACCACCGCCACTGGTTCGGCACCATCGAAGCTGTGAGCTTCAGCAGCTATGAAGAGCAATTGGAGCGTTTCCAGCAGGAGTGGGCAGAACTGATGCAAAGTATCCGGAGAACATGATGGCACGCGTGACACTTCGCACCGATTCACCCGAAGGCTTTTTCCAGCGCGCCCGGCAGGCTGCGCAAAAAGCTGATGCCGGCGCACACTTTGAACCCGGTATTACCCTGACTTTCGAGAACCCTGCACGGCTGGCTTCCGTGCTCTCGGCTGCACGATGCCGGCTGGTAAATGAGGTAATGAATGCACCCCGATCCGTGAGTGAACTGGCGAAAGTGCTGCACCGCGACCGCGCCGCCATCAACCGCGACATCCGGCTGCTGGAAGCAGCCGGCATTCTCACCACCGAAAGGCAACGCAACCCCGGCCACGGTGTTTGCCGGGTTGTGAAGGCCGCCGCGCCACGCATCGAACTGACCACCGTGTTCGGATAAGGCATGCATGGTCAGCCATAAAAAAAAGGCAGCCTGGGCTGCCTTTTTTGTACGCGGCGGCGAGAGGCTTACAGGTCCATCGCCTCACGCAGTTTTTTCATCGCATTCTGCTCCAGCTGGCGAATCCGCTCGGCAGACACGTTGTACTGCGCAGCCAGGTCGTGCAGGGTGGCCTTGTCGTCCGTGAGCCAGCGCTGCTGCAGGATGTCACGGCTGCGTTCGTCGAGTTTCGCCATCGCAGCAGACAACTGGCGGGTGCTGATGTCTTCCCAGTTATCCGCTTCCAGCTGCAGGGCCGGGTCGCTGTCTTCTGCTTCCAGGTAGGCAGCCGGCACGACGTAGGACGAATCCTCGTCATCATCCGGGCTCGCATCGAACGAGGCGTCATAGCCGGCCAGCCGGCCTTCCATCTCGCGCACATCGTGCTCGCTCACGCCGAGGTCTTTCGCCACGGCCTGCACTTCCTCGTTGTTCAGCCACGCCAGCCCTTTCTTGGCGCTGCGCAGGTTGAAGAACAGCTTGCGCTGCGACTTGGTGGTGGCGATCTTGACGATGCGCCAGTTGCGCAGGATGTACTCGTGGATCTCGGCCTTGATCCAGTGCACGGCAAACGAGATCAGGCGCACGCCCTTTTCCGGGTTGAAACGCTTGACGGCCTTCATCAGGCCAATGTTGCCTTCCTGCACCAGGTCGGCTTGCGGCAGGCCATAGCCACTGTAGCTGCGGGCAATATGCATGACAAAACGCAGGTGCGACAGTACGAGCTGGCGCGCGGCATCCAGGTCCTGGCGGTAGTACAGGTCTTCGGCGAGCTTGCGCTCCTCCTCGGCCGTCAGGA
>CALMIC010000010.1 GCA_937864065.1 uncultured Cellvibrionales bacterium
GCGAATCGTGGATCACCGCCTGGCCGATATCGAGCACGTTCACGCCGTAATGCGCGAGGATGGCGCTGATCGTGTTCGTCACACCGGGCTTGTCGCGCCCGGTGATGCTGATGAGGATGATCTCGCGCATCTCAGGACACCAGTACCATCACCGCAAACAGCACCAGCCCGGCGCCTGCCGAGCCGAGCAGCAAGGCGCGGTATTTCGGCATCTGCACGGCCATCAGCACGCCACTGGCCAGCACCAGCACGAGCGACAGCGCAAAGAACGCCGCGTACACCTTGAATGCGATGCCACCCTTCGCCTTGTGCAGCTGCACGAACTGGCGGTGTGTATCGGTCTCCTTCACGGTCAGCAGCATTTGATCCGGCTGCTCACCCGGTTCCAGCGTGATGTCGCGCTGTGAGCCCGTCCACTCCAGCAGCGCTCCTTTCGACGACTCCTTCACGGCCGGCGTACCCGTTGGCGGCGCCAGATCGCGCTCGGCCAACGCCGCCGTTGCCAGGGACACCAGCGCGTCCTTGTCGGTCGGCGCCGGTGCTGGCAGCGCCAGCGGGTATTTGCTGGTGACGTAATCGCCTTTCACACCCCAGGTGTACAGCGCGCCGGTCACGGCAAACATGACGGCGACAGGTAACACCAGCGCCGCCAGGACCAGGTGCAGTTTCAGCAGGGTAGTACGTTCAAGGGCCATCATAATCTCCAGCAATCGATCAGGGTTAACGCACCGGCACTGGCACAAGCGCGGTCGAGCCACTATTATCCGCGCCGCACAGGGATGCACTCAGCCAAGGATAGCACCATGCCACCGGATACCGGCCTCCTCTGCCTTGTCGCGATTGCGCGTTACCACCAGTTGCCGGTGGATGCCGGCCAACTGGCGCACGCATTCGGCCCGCATTTTGACCACATCACCCTGCAGCGCGCTGCGAAGGCGATCGGCCTCAAATGCCGCGCGGCCAGCACCGGGCCGGCACGGGGCCGGCAGATAACACCCTTACAAGACTTGCCACTCCCCGCCATCCTGCAGCACCGGGACGGCAGCTACTTCATTCTCGCGAAGCAAGACGAGCATCGCTGCCTGGTGCATGACCTGCGCGAGCCGCAACCCCGCGTGGTGGACACTGCAGCCTTGCAGCAGATGGCGAGCGGCACAGCGCTGTTGTTTGGCCGGCGCAGCGGGATGGCAGAGCCAGTGGCGCGCCAGTTCGACATCCGCTGGTTCATCCCCGCCCTGCTGAAATATCGGCAGCTGTTTGCCGAAGTGGTCATCGCCAGTTTTTTCCTGCAACTGCTGGCGCTCGCCACCCCGCTGTTTTTCCAGGTGGTGATGGACAAGGTGCTGGTACACCAGGGCCTGGCCACGCTCGACGTCATCGCGCTCGGTTTCCTGCTCGTTGTGCTGTTCGAGACGCTACTCGGCACGCTGCGCCACTACCTGTTTGCCCATACCACCAGCCGTGTCGATGTCGAGCTCGGCGCGGCACTGTACCGCCACCTGCTCGGCCTGCCACTGGCCTGGTTCCAGGCCCGCGCCGTGGGGCAGAATGTCGCACGCGTGCACGAGCTCGACACGATCCGCCAGTTCATCACTGGCTCGGCACTCACCTTGCTGGTCGACCTGGCCTTCACCATCGTCTTCCTGGCGCTGCTGTTGTACTACAGTGTGACCCTCAGCGGCGTCGTGTTGCTGACCATCCCGCTCTATGTCTTGCTGGCCTGGTTCACGCACCCACTGCTGCGTGAGCGGCTAGATGAAAAATTCCGCTGCAGTGCTCAGAACCAGTCTTTCCTTGTCGAATCCGTCAGCGGCATTGAAACCGTCAAGGCACTCGCGCTGGAACCGGCGATGCAACAGCGCTGGGAGGACACACTCGCCAGCCATGTGCGCAGCCATTTCCGCGCCCAGCAACTCGGCACGGTCGCCTCGCAGCTGGCAGCGCTGGTCAACAAACTGATGACGCTCGGCATCCTGTGGTGGGGCGCACAGCTGGTGATGCGCAACGAGCTGTCGGTGGGCCAGTTGATTGCCTTCAACATGCTCGCCGGCCGCATCAGCAGCCCGATTCTCAAACTGGTACAGCTGGCACAGGATTTCCAGCAGGCGCGCATTGCCGTCAGCCGCCTCGGCGATATCCTCAACGCCCCGCGCGAGCCGGGATTCCACCCCGGCCGCAGCCGGCTACCGGCCGTTCGCGGCGAGATCCGCTTTGAAGCGGTGCGTTTCCGTTACCGGCCCGACACGGCACCTGTGCTCGAGGGGCTTGACCTGGCCATCAGGCCCGGTGAGATCATCGGTATCGTCGGCAAGTCCGGTTCCGGCAAGAGCACGCTGGCGAAATTGCTGCAGCGGCTCTATGTGCCCGAGAGCGGCCGCGTGCTGGTCGATGGCGTCGACCTGGCCACGGTCGACACCGCCTGGTTGCGCCGCCAGGCCGGCGTGGTGTTGCAGGAGAGCTTCCTGTTCAACCGCACGGTGCGCGAGAACATTGCCATCTGCCATCCTGCACTGCCGATGGAGGCTGTGGTCACCGCGGCCACGCTGGCCGGTGCCCATGAGTTCATCACCACCCTGCCGCTGGCTTATGACACCATCATTGATGAGCACGGCAGCAACCTGTCCGGCGGCCAACGCCAGCGTCTCGCCATAGCGCGGGCACTGGCCGGCAACCCGCGCATCCTGGTGTTCGACGAGGCCACCAGCGCCCTCGACTATGAATCGGAGAGCATCATCCAGCGCAACATGGCGGCGATCTGTCGCGGGCGCACGGTACTCATCATCGCGCACAGGCTGTCTGCCGTGCGCGGTTGTGACCGCATCATCGTGATGGAACAGGGCCGCATCGCCGAACAGGGCACGCATGCGCAATTGCTGGCACGCAATGGCCAGTATGCGCAGTTACATCGCCTGCAACACGCTGACGCCCCGTTGCGGGCGGCAACCGCATGAAACCTGTCGATACCGAATTCCTGCCGGCCGCACTGGAGATCTGCTCCCGGCCACCACACCCGCTGGCGCGTGCGCTACTGCTGGCACTGGGCGGCTTCATTGTGCTGGCGTTGCTGTGGAGCGTTGTCGGCCAGGTGGATATCGTCGCCATTGCCGAGGGCCGCATTATCCCGACCACGCGCGTGCAACAGGTACAGCCGTCCGAGAAAGGCGTCGTCGAGCAGATCCTGGTACGTGAAGGCCAGCAGGTACAGGCCGGCGATGTGTTGCTGGTGCTCGACCGTACACAGACGACTGCCTTGCGCAACCGCCTGGCCGGTGAGTGGCAACAGACCGTTGATGCGCTCGCGCGCGACACTGCATTCCTGCACCGGCTTGAGGCTGGCGCGCCCTTGTCTTCCCCGATAGCGTTACAAGCCGAGCTGGAACAGCAGTGGCAGCATTACCTGTCACAGCGCGAAGCCTTGCAGGCCCAACAGGCCAGCCGCGAGGCGGAACGCGCCGCCAACCAGCAAGTTGCGCGTGGCCTGCGTGCCACACTGGCTCTGCTGGAGGAGCGCAGCGCGAGCCTCAGGCATCTGGCCGAGCGCAAGCTCGTCGCCCATCACCAGTACCTGGAACAGGAGCAGCAGCGCATCACGCGCCAGCAGGAACTGGCTGCCGCGGAAGCCCGCGACCGGCAGTTGCAGGCTGCGATCCAGGAATCCGCACAACAACTGGCTGCGTTGCAGTCCCAGGTGCATGCCACCACGCTGGCAAAGGTCAACGAACTGCAACACCAGCGCGACAGCCTGGCCGAACAATTGCGGCAGGCGCAAGATGCCGACAGCAAACAGGTGCTGCATGCGCCGGTGAGCGGGCAGGTCAAGGACCTCGCCGTGCACACGGTTGGCGGCGTGGTGCAAGAAGCCCAGCAGCTGATGCTGGTCGTGCCTGACGGGCAACCGCTGGAGGTGGAAGCGTGGCTGCCCAACCGCGACATCGGCTTCATCCACGAAGGTGACCGCGCGGTGGTCAAGGTACACACCTTCCCGTTCACGAAGTACGGCACGTTGTCCGCGCGCGTGCTCAGGATTTCCGATGATGCCGTGGCCGAAGAGCAGCCCGGCAATGCGCGTAAACCATTCCACTACCGCCTGTTACTGCAGCTGGAACAAAGCCACCTGGCTGTCGGTGAACGGCTGGTGCCACTGTTGCCCGGCATGCAGGTGACGGCCGAGGTCATCACCGGCCAGCGCCGCATCATCGAGTTTTTCCTGGCGCCGTTGCAGCAGCGGGTGCAGGAGGGTTTACGTGAACGCTGACAATCGCTGTAGGAAAATTCCTACAATATCTGGAGAAATTGGCTGCTGGCCAGCAACGCCTGATTTGTGGAAAATCGCGCCCGGTTTTTTTACGCATGGAGTATTTATGCACAAGGCGTGGGTTTTACTGGCAGTCCTGTTGCTGCCGGCATGCAAGGAACACTGGCTGTCACCAGCGACCAGCAAGGAAGCGGCTGCCGTGCGCTGGGCGGTGGTCGACCGGCGCGACATCGAAGAGGCGCTGGCCGCAGCGGCGCGGGAACAGAATCCGCTGCCGGGCGAGCTCAGGGATGGCGACGCGAGCAGCGGCGGCAGCAGGGAAGTCATCGCGGAACAACTGGCGCGACTGGAATCCGCAGCGCGCAGCCGCTGCATGACGGAGGAGCTCAGGGTGATTGTTGGCCGCGGCCAGAGCGTTGCCTGTGAGCACATGCGTGCGCCGGAGTGCGATCGCCTGTTCGACCAGGCCTGCCTCGCGAAGATCCCGGATGACCCCCAGATTGCTGAACTGCGAAAGAAACACAAGGCATTCAGTGAAAGGTCGCGCACAAAGGAGCGCTATCGCGAAGCCATCCGCGTACTTGCCAGGGAACAGGCAAAAATCGTGATTGCCGACTATGCCAAGAGCCGCTTCGACCTGGTGATTGAAAAAACCAATGTGCCAGTTATCTATGCCAAAGATGGCATGGTGACAGATGCCACCGAAGGCATTCTCGAGGAAATCCGCAAGAAACCACTGAATCTCAAAATGACTGAAGAACAGGTGTGGGCGAAAGGCGAAAGAATTTATTAGGATTCCAATCAATATTGAAGTCAGTGATTTTTATAAAGGTTATACAAATGACATACCAGGCTAGAAAGAAAACTTTATCTCCCAAAAATGTTGTAATTGCATCATGCATAGCTGCTGCACTGCCATTGTTATGGACGGGAATGAACTACAGTGGATTTTGCCACGCAGAATTCCGCTATTTATCAGATCAGGAAATGATAGACGCCACTATTCAATATGTATTGGACATGTATCCGCCAGCCATTAGCAAAAAAATATCCATTGTTGATAATGATGGAAAAATACAGAATGTAACCAGATGGTATAAACCGGAAAATGTCATTGACTACAAAGATATTTCAGAATTTAAGTCGATAAATCCAGACTGCTGCCGCTTAACAATGATCGCCGGCGAAGGTGCAAGACCACATGCTATAGATAGGTTATTTGGCAAAGTCGCTTCCCTTGTAGTTATTACATACAAAGTGCGCTTTTTTGAAAACGGCGATGAAACTCAGGCTATTGACAGCATCGCAGTTGCGGTCAGAAACTGCGGAACTGTTTGGTCAGGCTTATAAGATAAACATCAGGAGGTCAAGGATGACTTTGCCCACAGCAGAATTTGTTACAAATCGATATCTTTATGGAAAGGATGAGCCGCCATCTAACTTTCTAGACCCTTCTATTATAAATATCACTGCTCGAGACCCAATAAACGTTGATGTCAATGACTATTTATTAAATGGGCCAGGAAGGTTTGTTACTGCAAAATCTTTCGATTTTATTGAAAATTTTTTTTCATCAGAATCGATCCTTCCAGGAACATATACAAAAGCTGATATTTTTAAATTATTAGGAATAGAAAATTCTAAAAACTACGTTGATTTCAACAATGTTTTCTATGGACTAGACGATGAGGATTATGCTTCTAGAACTTACATATGGGGTACAGTTGCTTTTGCAATTAGCGACGAATCAATTTTCATTGTAAATGAAGACGGCAGCAAACACATTAATAATTTTTCCATTGTTCCATTGCAAAATGTCACTGGAAATTATAAAGAAAACTTTGATTTCGAGGGAGGAACAGTCACAGAAATAGGGAATCATATTCTGGGTCTTTCTGACACTGTTGATCCTAGCCATATCGGCAAAACTGTTATTTTCGATTTTATTGGCGAAGCAAAACAATATACGTTAACTGAAAGTATGTTCTCCAATATTGTTGACCCCCTGTCATATAGATCAATTCCGTTGCCACACCATATTAATAAATTTTGGGAGCTGACTGACAGACTTTTTGAGTCGGGATCGACGAGGTTTATTCATGAAGGAAAACCCATTATTTACGGCGATAGTGGTGACAATTTTCTAGATCAGGATATTGCCAACTATCACCGGCTTGACTTCTCGCTTTCTGACCATCGCTACCTTGGTCAATACGTAAAGAATGGAATCATCTACGTCACTGGCAGCGGCAATGACCTAGTTAACGCTACTGAATGGAATGACATTCTGCTAGGAAATGAAGGATCTGACACCCTCGCCGCCAACGCCGGCGACGACCATCTCGACGGCGGAGCCGGTGACGACATCCTCGACGGCGGTGAGGGGCTGAACACGTTTGACGGCGGCAGCGGCACTGGCGACCGCTTCCTGTTCAACGGCGCTTTCGGCAGCGGCATCATCACCGATTTCGATGGCGGCACCATCACCATCAACGGCAGCCGGCTAGCAGTGCGCCGTATCGACGGTGAAGCCAACACCGATGGCCTGTTCGTATTTGTCGGCAGTGATGGCAAACCCGCATCCGGCAAGGAGGACTGGCTCGTGTCGGTTTCCGGCCAGCAGGTGACGGTGTTCGCACGCAATGCCGCCGGCGAGATGCAGGCCATCACCGCTGATCATTTCAGCTGGGGCGACGCAGCCACTCGCTACGGCATTGATTTCGGCGAGCAGCTCGCCCTGCCGCCAGACCCGGCACCCACCAACACTTTTACCGTTGGCGATGGACGCAGCTACTGGCAGGCCATCCAGGACCATGAAGGCGAAGACCCGTTCGCCAACCGCTCGATCGACTATGATGCCGCGCTCTACCAGTACCACTATGGTGTCGATGTTGATGACGAGAGCAACCGGGTCATCGGGCCGTTGCCGGCAGAAGACATGCAGGGCCCGATCAGCTACCAGTTTGATGGCAGTAACGTCGCCGATCAGCTTGACGGCAGTCACTGGTATGACCAGCAACTCAAGATGCTCGGCCAGGATGGTCGCGGTTATCGCCCCTTGTATTATCGCAATCACGACCAGTACAACCCTGACAACTGGATCGGCGATGTGCTGTCCGGCCTTGATGGCGACGACATCCTGACCGGCGATGGCAAGCGCACCGGCGAAACCGACTATGCCAGCTATGGCGATGACGACATCCTCGTCGGCGGGCGCGGCAATGACATGCTGTTCGGCGGCGGCGGGGATGACACGCTAATCGCGTGGCAGAACTACCTCGATGCCCCTTACTACCCCGATGTGCTGCCCTATGACGATGAGCAGTACAACGATTTCGTCGTGGCCCTCGCGCATGGCGACGCCACGATCGAGCAAGCCAACGAGCAGAACCTGCTGGATGGCGGCGACGGCAATGATGTGCTCTCCGGCGCCAGTTATGACGACCGCCTGCTCGGTGGCGCGGGCAACGACATCATCCACGCTGGTGCCGGCTGCGACACCATCGCCGGCGGCGCCGACAATGATTTTGTTTACGGCGACTCGTTTTCAGCCATGGCAAGCAACGGCGCTTATACCAGGGACTTCATCGCACCGGACCGGCTGCCCGAGGCCGGCGACTACAGCAGGGCCTATTTCTACCGAGCCGGCGCCGACATGGACGATCTCTTCGATCCTGACACCGCCTACAACGATGTCATCGACGGTGGTGCCGGCAGCGATTACCTGTACGGTGAGATCGGCCACGACCGCATCGCCGGTGGCGCAGGGGATGACTGGGTATTCGGCGACCGTCCCTACTCCGCCGGCCACTTCGTCACCAGCTACAAGGGTTTCCAGCCCCTGTCCTCCCGCTACCACGGAGACGATGTGCTTGATGGCGGCAGCGGCCATGACCGCCTGGTCGGAGGCGGTGGCGCTGACAGCCTGGTCGGCGGCGATGGCAACGATGCAATGTATGGCGACGTCGGCCTCGGCGTGCATGACTTCAAGCCTGACCAGGCCATCCCCGGTGATCCCGCCACGGCAATCCGCGCCAGCGATGACGGCTGGTGGGGCAATGACACGCTGTTGGGTGGGGCCGGCAACGACACCCTCGTCGGCGAAGGCGCCGATGACCTGCTCGACGGCGGCGATGGCTCCGACCTGCTCTGGGGCGACTGGACCGGCAGCCAGGGCGATGCGGTCATCGATAGCGGTGCCCACATGGGCAAGGACACCCTGTACGGCCGCGGCGGCAATGACCAGCTAGTCGGCGGTGGCAATGACGACCAGCTCTTCGGCGGCAGCGGCAATGATGTGCTGGTTGGCGATAGTGTTGATGCCGACGGAAAGCGCACTGGCAGCGGTGACGACCGCCTCTATGGCGACAGCGGCGATGATTTCCTTTACGGTGCCGGCGGTAGCGACTGGTTGCACGGCGGCAGCGGCAACGACTTCCTCGACGGCGGTGACGACGATGACACCTACGTCTACATCCCCGGCGATGGCGTCGACACACTCCGCGACTACGATGGCCTCTCGACCCTGCAGCTGTCCGTTGCACCCGCAGGCCTGGTCTACAACGGCAACCAGTATGCCCTGTGGATGACAGCGGATGGCAGCCAGCGGGTGTC
The DNA here is from genome assembly GCA_937864065.1 of uncultured Cellvibrionales bacterium. Classification (GTDB taxonomy): domain Bacteria; phylum Pseudomonadota; class Gammaproteobacteria; order Pseudomonadales; family UBA7239; genus UBA7239. The sequence goes on from CALMIC010000010.1 coordinate 8,870, forward strand.
GATGGATACCGCAACGTTCACGCGGCTCAAGGTACAAGTAGGCGGCTCCGACCATGAGCTGGCGATCAACCTCGCCGACTACAACCCGGCCGGTGGCAACGTCTATGGCTCGGCCGGCAATGACCGTTACATCATCGGCGACAACCTGGTGACACCCTATGCCATTTATGACGATGGCGGCCAGAACACCATCGAGACGGCAGACAGCTGGCATCACGACGGCAAGATGGACGTATCCATCATCCAGACACCGGGCGGCACGACGCGTTACCGCCTGACCAACACGGTCGACAGCAATGCCCGCATTGAATGGACAACCAGCGGTTGGGATGCCATCGCCACTGTCATCGGCAGCAACCAGCAGGTACTCGACGTGCGCCTGGCCGGCAACAGCGATAACAATGTCCTTGAGGGCAAGGACGGCAATGACGAACTGTATGGCGACGCCGGCTATGACATCATCGATGGCGGCAATGGCAACGACATCCTCGACGACGATGCTGGCTGTGATGTGTTAGTAGGTGGTGACGGCGATGACATACTGCGCGACACTGGCACTGAAGCCTGGTCAGAATCCGACTGGCGCCGGCGCTACAGCCGCGATGAACTCTACGGCGGCGCGGGCAATGACACGCTCTATGCCGGCGACGACCTGGACAAGTTGTATGGTGGCAGCGGCAATGACTTGCTGTTTGGCGAAGGCGGTGACGACCAGCTGCACGGTGACGAAGGAGATGACACACTCGACGGCGGCAGTGGCTATGACGAACTGTATGGCGGCGATGGCAACGACATCTTTCTCGCCAATGATTACCAGCAGCAGGACCTGTTTGTTGGCGGCAATGGTGCAGACACTTTCCTGCTGTCAGCAGGAGGGCGATTCCACATCGCCGACGATGTTGACGTGTATGACGGTGACCGCCTGCTCGTCGATGCCACGCCGGGGCAGTTGTATATCGACAGCTTCGGCCTGGAGATCCGCAGTGCAGATGACAGCAACCTCACCCTGGCGCGCGCTGACTGGAGCGACTCCGATCCCGAACATTTCGACTGGCAGCGCCTGGAAGATTTCACCATCGAACTGACCGATGGCACCGTCATCGACACCGCCACTATCCGCGATCGGGTTTTTGCCGGCACACAGTATGACGACCGCATCATCGGTGACAGCACTGCCAACACGCTGCGCGGCCAGGCTGGCAGCGACAGTATCTGGGGCCTTGGCGGCGCTGATATCATCGATGGCGGCGCAGGCAATGATGAACTGCATGGCGGCGCCGGGGATGACACCTTCCACTTCGCAGCCGGCTATGGCAATGACATCATCGTCGAATCCGGCTGGCACCTGGATCGCGACACGATCACACTCGGCAGCACGGTCACCGAGAGTAACCTGAAACTGGTCGCATCGTCCTCTGAAGGTGTTGCCGACGACCTGTTGCTGCGCATCCGCAGCACGGGCGAGACACTGACCCTTGACGGCTTCCTGTCCCCTGACGGCAATCGCACACGCCAGCAAGCCATCCAGTTCGCCAACGGCAACCGCTGGGACATGGCACGTCTCGAGCAGGAACTGTTCCGCCACAGCTCCGGCCTGTCGACCTACGGCACCCCCACGGCCGGCAATGACACGATCAACGGCTCATCTGTCTCGAATTACATTTTCGGCGCTGCCGGCGATGATCGCCTGAACGGCTATGGCGGCAATGACTGGCTTGATGGCGGCAGTGGCAATGACCAGCTGACCGGCGGCGCCGGCAGTGACACCTTCCGCTTCGGTGCCGGCAGCGGCCATGACCAGATCATGGATGCCACCTCGCTCGACCAGTTGCGGCTGGATTTCAACACCGCCGTGGGTGACCTGACCTTGCAGTTGACACCAGGCAACAGCCAATGGCTGCTGGGACGCCATGATGCGCAAGGCAACATCTCCGATTCCATCCGCTTCAGCAATACCCTTGGCCGTATCGTCGATGTGGCTGGCAACGATCTTGCTGTCGCCACCCGCGCCAATGGTTCGGCGCTGGGTCTACTGGAAGCAGCCAACGGCCAGTTGCTGCACAGCACACTGACGTTGGCGCAACACGCGACAGACGACCGCTATGTGATGCTCGCCGCAGCCGACTTACTCGGCGATGCGTTCACCGCCGCAGAAAAATCGCGCTGGCAAATTGTCGGCGCCACACCCGCCGCCGCTGGTTTTGGTATCGATGATGCCGATATCGATGGCGATGGCGACGCCCGTGAACAGGCCTTTTTCTTCGTCGAGAACCTGTTCGGCGATGGCATCAACCGCGTCGCCTTCCTGCCTGCGGCGCTTGAAGGCAGCACGTCCTTCCGCTATACGCTGCGGCGCGACGATGGCCTGACACTGGTAGCCGACATGGCAGTAAGCCAGATCAGCAGCACATCAATCCGCGGCACTGATGCCAGTGATTTTATCGATGGCAGCCAGGCAGACACGGCCTTGCTGATCGAAGGGCTTGGCGGTGACGATCGCTTGCGCGACGGCTACGGCGATGATGTGCTGCGCGGCGGCGACGGTAATGATGTGCTGTCCCACAACTGGGCTGGCAACGGCAATGATGTCTATTATGGTGAAGCCGGCAATGATGTGCTCGATGCCGGCTGGGGCAGTGACACGCTGGTCGGAGGCAGTGGCCATGACCTGTATATCGAAGCGAACCTGTGGTCCGGTGACCACACCGTGATCGACAACACCAGCGCCGCCGCCGGCGATATCGACACGCTGCAGATCGACGCCGACGGTTACGGTATGTGGGACTACCGCTCGTTGTGGTTCCGCCAGGACGGCGATGACCTGCTCATCACGCAACTCGATGCACTCGAGCACGGCGAGATCCGCGTTCAGGGCTGGTTTGACGCTGCCAACCCGGAGGCGCGCCTCGATGTGGTCCGTGTCCAACAGGATGACGGTGCCGTGTATGAGGCGCGCATGAATGCGCAGTTCGACAACCTCGTGCAAGCGATGGCCGGTTTTGCACCGCCCGCCAGCGTGGCAAGCATCGACCCGTCACTCGCGGATGAATACCAGGCGGCATGGCAGCTCGTGACACCTGCGGCAGCCTGAGGGTGCTCACACGCCTGGCGGTAATTTCATAGCCATCAGCCGCTTGCGGTCGAGCCTGCGCCCGTCGACGATGAAGGTGCCGTCGCCCACGGCGTGCAGCGTGCGCCTTTCCTGGCGCGCGCTGTCCACATAGGCGGCCAGGCCTTCGAGCACGACGATGTTGTGCTTGGCGACGATGTCGACCACGCAGCACTCGATGTTGGCCACGCACTCGCGGATGCGCGGGGCTGCCACGCAGCGCCCGGGCACGGCGGTGAGGCCGAAGCGCGCGAACTTGTCAGTATCTGTACCGGAGCAGGTGCCGATGCCGACGACGGTGTCGAGCAGGTCCACCGTCGGTATCGCGAGCACGCATTCGCGCGTCTTGCGCAGCGCGGTGAAGGAGTGGTTCCACGGACCGGTGGTGATGGCGAACTGCGGGGTGAAGTCCATCACCATCGTCCACGAGATCGTCATGATGTTGTTCCGCCGGCCGTCGTTCGTTGTCAGCAGCAACACCGGGCCGGGTTCAACCAGCGTGAAAGCCTTGCCAAGCGCTATATTTCTCACCACGCTCTCCCTGTCGCTGTCCAATTACCGTTGCCTGTCATCGCTGTCACTCCTGCAGCGTATTTTTCATGCGTCTTCGGCTATCGGGCTGGCGGCAGAGCCTGCCAAAAGCCCACCGTCAATACTTAACTCGGAGCCTGTGATGTATGTGGCTTCATCAGAAGCCAGAAGCACCGCCAATGCGGCCACTTCCTCTGGCATACCAAACCGGCGCAGTGGGGTATCGCTCACCAGCTCTGCCATTTTTGCCTCCCGATCAGGGCCATTACCCAGCATTGGCTCCCACATTGGCGTAAGTATTGCTGCTGGATGTATGGAGTTGCAGCGAATCTGCAGACCCTGTTCCGCACAATAAAGCGCAACAGACTTTGAGTGATTCCGGATTGCGGCTTTTGAAGACGCGTATGCCGCTGCACCTGGTATACCTACCAATCCAGAGCGAGATGAAATGTTGATGATTGAACCAGCCCCTCTTGGGCGCATGGCCTTGATTGCGTACTTGCATCCGAGGAACACGCCATCAAGGTTTGTTTCATGGACTGCCCGCCATGCCTCCAGACTGGCATTTTCTGGATCGTGTACCTGATCGCCACCCTCAAAACCGGTGATGCCTGCGTTATTGACGACAATATCTATGGCTCCATGCGTGCTGACAATGAGGTCAGTTACAGACTTCCAGTCATGTCCATTTCGAACATCAAGGCGAACATACTGCGCGGACATGCCAAGCTTGCTCGCGGTTTTGCACCCTAACTCATCGTTGATGTCCGACAGGTAGACTCTGGCACCCTCATTGAGAAAAGCATGCGCGATAGCTTCTCCGATGCCTCTCGCTGCTCCAGTTACAAGAGCAATCTTGCCTTTCAACCTGCTCATAACTTCTCCTATGTTCCAAACGCATAGTGTGGATCTAACCGGCAGGCACAGTCGGCGATATGCTGCGCAGCAGTCCCGGTTGGGCGAGTCCGGTAGTGCGCGCAGCGCTGAACGAGCTTGAACGACTTGTTATGCCGCGCCACTCTGAAATACCGTGACGAGATAGGCAATATAAAGGGAAATCAGCAACACACCTCGCCTTCGCTCTATGAACCCAATTCTTGCCGGAAGAACAAATACCACGGCCAAAACTCCGAAGACCAATGTGGCGACAATATCTTTTAACGGAACTGCGATGGGATGTATTAG
>CALMIC010000011.1 GCA_937864065.1 uncultured Cellvibrionales bacterium
CAGGGCGGCAATGCCTTCATGCAGATTTCGGTGGCCGATGCCAGCTTGCGGCTGGTGCAGGCGGCGGGGCGACTGTTGCGCACGGAAACCGATACCGGCCGTATCACGATTCTCGACAAGCGCCTCGTCAGCAAACGCTACGGCCGCGCGTTGCTCGACAGCCTGCCGCCGTATCAGCGCGTGCTCGGGTAGGTTTGCACGCCCTCGGTAATGTCGTAGCGGGTTACGCCATTGGCCAGCGCCTGCGCCATCTTTTTCGCGATCATCGCCGCTTTCAGTTTCATCGCCTCGGCGGTCGGGCCGGCATGGAGCCGGTCGATGGTGCTGTGCAGCACGAACACCCAGCGATGGAAATGGTCTTCGGTCATCGCGGCTTTCACGTGCAGGCGATGGTGCACCTCGAAGACATTGCCGCGGTAGTTTTTCTCGCCGAGCAGCTGGAAGGCCCAGAAGTCGGCAATCTTCGGGATGTGCGTGGCGAGGTCGAGCTGCACGATGTCGGTGAAGAAGAATCCGATGATCGGGTCGGTCAGCAGCTGTTCGTAGAACACGCTGATGATGTGTTGCAGGTCGTCCCTGGTTTCGATATCGCGCATGGCAACTCCTCAATCCTTCGGCTCGATGCGGCGCCAGATCGCGGCGAGCAGGCTGCCGATCATGCAGTGGGTCAGTGCCGAAATCGCGCTGGGGATATCCACGCCGGAGCCGGCCGGGAAATGGCTGCGCGCGAGATGCGCGCCTAGGCCGGAATTCTGCATGCCGACCTCGATCGACACCGTGCGCGCCACGGTCTCGCTGCGGTTCCACCACTTCGACAGCAGGTAGCCGAAGCCGAAGCCGCTCGCATGCAGCAGCACGACGGCACCCAGCAGGCGCGGGCCGGCATCCAGCACTTTCTCGCGTCCGGCGCCGAGCACGGAGGCGACAATCAGCGCGATAACAATCACTGCCACCGACGGGCTCACGCGCACCACTTGTGCGGTTAGTGCCGGGGAGAAACGGTTCAGCAGCACGCCGACGGTGACGGGTAACAGCACCACCTGCAGTGTAGACATGAACAGTCCCCAGGCATCCACCGGCATGCGCGCGCCGGCCAGCTGCGCGGTGAGCCACGGTGTCATCGCCACCGCGAGAATGGTCGACAGGGTAGTGAGCGTGACTGACAGTGCGACATTGGCGCGGGCGAGGTAACTCACCACGTTCGACGCTGTGCCCCCCGGGCAACAGGCGACGAGGATCAGCCCGACGGCAAACGCGTCGGGCAGTGCCAGCAGGTTGGCTATCGCCCAGCCGGAGAGGGGCATGACGGTGTACTGCAGGATGACGCCGGCGGCGACCCAGGACGGGAACTGCAGCACGCGGGTGAAATCCTCTGCCGTCAGCGTGATGCCCATGCCGAGCATGATCACGCCGAGTCCCCAGGTGATCCACGGTCCGCTGAACCAGGTGAATAGTGGCGGGTGCCAAAGGGCGAGGGCGCTGCAGAGGAAAACCCACAGCGGGAAGGCATTGGCAAAGCGGGCGAGCAGGTTGTCCATGGCATGGTCCGGCAGCACAGGGCAGGCCGGCAGTGTAGCGGAGGCGGCGCGCTGTGGCTGCCCCTGCTAGAATGCCGCCTTTCGATCAGGGCTTCTGGCGACAGTGAATTCTCTTTCCTGGCTGGTGGGTTTGCGTTATCTGGCGGCGCGCAAGGGCAGCCGCTTCGTTTCGCTGTTCTCGTTTGCCTCCATCCTGGGCATGGCTGTCAGTGTGCTGGCGATGGTGGTCGTGCTGTCGGTGATGAACGGTTTCGAGAGCGAGATGCGCAACCGCATCCTGCATGCCATCCCGCACGCCCAGGTCACCGCACCGGCTGGCATTGCCGACTGGCAAACACTGGCGACACAACTGCAGCAGCAGCCGGCCGTTGCCGGTGTTGCGCCACAGGATCGCGCCCGCGTGCTACTCGCTTCCAGCGACCGTGTGCGCGGCGGCGAGCTGTACGGCATAGACCCGCAGCGCGAGGCAACGGTGTCGCAGGTCGACCGCTTCATGGTTGACGGCGAGTGGGCGGCGCTGCGCCCCGGTGAGTTCAACGCGGTGCTCGGCCGCTCGCTGGCACGCCAGTTGCGGGTGGAGGTGGGTGACAGCGTTACCGTCATGTTGCCGCGTGTCAGTGTCACGCCGCTGGGCCTGTTCCCGCGCAGCCGCCGCTTCACAGTCGTGGGCATCTTTTCGGTCGGTGCACAGATCGATTCCACCCAGCTGTACGTTCACCTGGACGATGCAGGGCGTCTGTTGCGCAACGGCGGCAAGGTCGATGCCTTGCGCCTGCGTTTTGCCGATGTGCTGCAGGCGCCGCAACAGCTGGACGCGCTGCGGCCACTGCCGGCCCTGGCCGGTTTCGGGCTGAAGAGCTGGCGCGACGAACACCGCACGCTGTTCAACGCCATCCGCATGGAAAAAATCATGGTCTCGCTGATGCTCTCGGTCATCGTGGCCGTGGCGGTATTCAACCTGGTTTCTATCCTGACGATGGCCGTGGCAGACCGCCGCACCGATATCGCCGTGCTGCGCACGATCGGCGCCGCGCGCAGCACGGTGCTCGGCATTTTCCTGGTCTACGGCATGGCGATGGGTGTGGCCGGGATCGGCATTGGCGCCGTGCTGGGCAGCGTGCTTGCGCTCAACATCAGCAATATCAGCCGCTGGCTGGAACAATCAGCGGGCCTGCACCTCATGGATCCACAGGTGTTCATGGTGACCACCTTGCCGAGCGACTGGCAGTGGCAGCAGACGCTCGCTATCGCCGGGCTGGCGCTGGTGTTATGCCTGCTGGCCGTGTTCTACCCCGCGTGGCGCGCCTCGCAAATCCATCCCGCCGAAGCCTTGCGTTATGAGTGACAAGACAATGACAGCAGAATCCCCCGCCTCGCCGGACAAAGAGGTCGTGCTCGAATGCCGGCAACTGGTGAAGGATTACCGCCAGGGCGAGCAGTTGTTGCGTGTGCTGGATGGCGTGAACCTGCAGGTGCGTCGCGGCGAGCGCGTGGCGATCGTCGGTGCCTCCGGTTCCGGCAAGTCCACCTTGCTGAACCTGCTGGGCGGCCTGGACGAACCGCAAGCGGGTGAGGTGCTGATTGCCGGCAAGAGCTGGCAGTCGATGCAGGAAGTGGAGCGCGCCGCGTGGCGCAACCGCCAGCTCGGCTTCGTCTACCAGTTCCATCACCTGCTGGCCGAATTCACCGCGCTGGAAAACGTGAGCATGCCGCTGCTGATCGCCGGCGCCAGCAAGCGCGAGGCCGCTGTGCAGGCAACGGCCATGCTCGAAGCCGTCGGCCTGGGGCCGCGGCTGGCGCACAAGCCCGCGCAATTGTCCGGTGGTGAACGGCAGCGGGTGGCGATTGCCCGCGCGCTGGTCAACAAGCCCGCCTGCGTGCTGATGGACGAGCCCACCGGTAACCTTGATGCCGACAACGCGCAGCATATCCAGCAGTTGCTGGATGAGCTCAATCGCGACCATGGCCTGGCTTTCGTGCTGGTCACGCACGATCGCGCGCTGGCCGCGCAACAGGATCGCTGCCTGTTGCTGGCGCATGGCCAGTTGCAGGCGCAACAGGAAAGCGCATGCTGACGCGCTTCATCGCCTGGCGCTATGCGCAAGCGCGCAGTGGCTCCGCGCTGCTCGGCTTTATCTCGCGCCTGTCCATGGCCGGGCTCGTCATTGCCGTGGCGCTACTGATCACTGTGCTCGCGGTGATGAACGGTTTCGAGCACGAATTGCGCACGCGCATCCTGCGCGTGGTGCCAGCGATCACGCTCTACCCGCAGGAAGGCGATATCGACGAGTGGAAGGAGAAAGCACTCGTTGTGCTGCTCAACAAGAAAATCCTGGCGGCGAGCCCGTTGATCGAGGCGCAGGGCCTGCTGGTGATGGGCGCAGAGGCGGAACCGGTGTTGCTGTTCGCCACGGAGCCGGAAGCCGAGTCGCGCCTGTCGCATTTCGAGGAATTCACTGACCAGGCCAGCTGGCAGGCCTGGCGCACCAACCCGGATTCGGTGCTGGTGAGCCGCAAGATGGCGGAAAAACTCGGGCTCGGTGCCGGCAGTACGGCGGTGGTGATGTTGCCCGGTGCGGGTGATGCGCAGGCCGAACCCGCAGCGCTGAGCCTGCATGTCGCCGGCCTGTATGAAACCGGCACTGAGATCGACAACCATCTCGTTATCGCGCAATTGCCATTGTTGCAGCGCTATTACGGCATTGATGGTGTGTCCGGCATCCGCTTCACGCTGGACAACTGGCTTGATGCCGACGAAGTCGCCTGGGAACTGGTGCAGAAACTGCCGCGTGGCTATTACCTGAAAACCTGGTTCCAGACACACGGTAACCTCTACCAGGCCATCCGCATGTCGCGCCAGATGGTGGTGCTGATGCTCACGCTGATCATTGTCGTGGCCGCGTTCAATGTCGTCTGCTCACTGGTGCTGGTGGTGGCCGACAAGCGCGGCGATATCGCCATCCTGCGCGCCATGGGCCTGCCGAACCGCCGCATCATGCGCATTTTCATGCTGCACGGCCTGCTGATCGGCACCACTGGTACGGTGATCGGCGCGGTGCTCGGCTGCGCGCTCGGCCTCGCGATGCCGCAGATTGCCGAGGGCTTGCAGGCGCTGTTCGGTATCCGCTTCCTCAGCACGGATGTGTACCCGGTCAATTACCTGCCGTCAGACCTGCGCGCGGCGGATGTGGCGTTCGTGGTGGCATCAGCATTGCTGATCAGCGCAGTGGCCAGCCTGTACCCTGCCTGGCGCGCCACGAAAATCCAGCCGGCGGAAATCCTCCGGCATGAATGATGCCTGGCGTGTCTTCTAGCGCCCGTCGCGCTTGTAGTAGGTGATTTCCAGCGAGTAGGCCGTCTGGCCTTTCTGTTCCTGGTGTTCCAGCTTGGCGATGGTGTAGTCCAGCGACGGCGCGAACCAGAAGCGGGTGCGGCGCGGGCTCTCTGCCTTGCGCACGCGCTCCACCACCAACGTGTCGAGCTTGCCGATCGCTGTCTCGATCGTTTCGTTGCCGGTCACGCGGAAGCAGTACTGGTCAATCTCGCGCTCCTCCACCACCTTGTAGCAGGTCTCCTTCACACCGTTGGCCACATCATCGCGCAAGGCGAGCATGTAAGTGCCCTGGTCGAGCTCGTCACCCTGCAGTTTCAGTGTCACTGTCTTGCCGCCCTTGCTCGCCGCCACCAGTTTGTCTTTCTGGTTGTAGATGAACTCGGTCTGGCGCTCGTGGCCGAGCACGCTGCGGAAGTAGCGGTAGTGCAGGGGCAGCAGGTTCTTGCCGTTGTAGGCAAAGGTCGCGTTTTCCTCGATCTGGCCGAAGAAACCGCTGGCAATGCTGGAGAAATGCCAGTCATTGCCGGCCGGTTCCAGCCGGTGCGTCGCCTGCAGCGGGAAATTCTTGTACACCGCCTGGTAAATGGCGGTGTAGGGATGCAGGTGGGTGTCGCGAGCCGCCGCCGGCGGCTGTGCCAGCGCTGAGCAAGCGAGCAACAGGCTGATACAGGCAAGCAGGTGTTTCATCGGCTGGGTCGTCATGGCAGTGAGGTTCCGTGTTCGGGGAGCAGGGTATTGTCGAGCCACGCGTGCTGTGCATCGCAGCGCAGGCGGCCTTCGCAGAACCAGCGCGCCACCAGCGGGTAGAGCCGGTGTTCCTGCACCAGCACCCGGGCAGCGAGCGTGTCGGCGGTGTCGCTGGGCAGTACCGGCACGCGCGCCTGGGCGATGATCGGCCCGGCATCCAGTTCGGCAGACACGAAATGCACCGTCACGCCCGCTTCGCTGTCGCCGGCATCAATGGCGCGCTGGTGCGTGTGCAGGCCGGGGTATTTCGGCAATAGTGACGGGTGGATGTTCAGCAGCTTGCCGTACAACGGTGCGACGAACACCGGCGTCAGGATGCGCATGAATCCGGCGAGCAGTACCAGGTCCGGCGCATATTGCTGCACGGCAGCCAGCAGGGCGGCGTCATAGTCTTCACGGCTGGCGTAACCGTGATGCGGCAACACCTGGGTCGGGATGCCCGCCTGTTCCGCGCGCTGCAGGCCGAGCACGCCGGCCTTGTTGCTGAGCACGCCGGCAATGTCGGCATCCAGTGAGCCACTGCGCGTGGCATCAATGATGGCCTGCAGGTTGCTGCCACTGCCGGAAATGAGGATGACGAGCCTTTTGCGGGCCATAGCCATGCGCAAGGCGCTTACAGCGAACGGTATTCGACGTGCGGTTCGCTGCCGGCAGTGCCTTTCTCGATCTCGCCGATGACGAAGGCATCTTCACCGCAGTCATGCAGCACGGCCAGCGCATTGTCGACATCGGCGCGCGGCACGCAGATCACCATGCCCACGCCGCAGTTGAACGTGCGCAGCATCTCCAGCCGGTCGACATTGCCGTGCTGTTGCAGCCAGTCGAACACCGGGCCGGGTTGCCACGCTCTGGTGTCGATCACCGCTTTCGAGCCTTGCGGCAACACGCGCGGCAGGTTTTCGGTCAGGCCGCCGCCGGTGATATGGGCAATCGCACGCACGTCCACTGCGCGGATCAGGCGCAACACCGTCTTGACGTAGATGCGCGTCGGCGCCAGCAGCCAGTCAGCCAGCGGCTTGCCTTCCAGTATCGCTGTTGCGGGATTGATCGCCGCCACCTCGAGGATCTTGCGCACCAGCGAGTAGCCGTTGGAGTGCGGGCCGGAGGAGGCCAGGCCGACCAGCACGTCGCCGACATGCACGCGCGAGCCGTCGATGATCTCGTCTTTTTCCACCACGCCGACGCAGAAGCCGGCCATGTCGTAATCGTCGCCCTCGTACATGCCGGGCATCTCGGCTGTCTCGCCGCCGACCAGCGCGCAGCCGGCCTGCTCGCAGCCCTCGCCGATGCCGCTGATCACGCTGGCAGCCACGTCGACATCGAGCTTGCCGGTGGCGTAGTAGTCGAGGAAGAACAGCGGCTCGGCACCGCACACCACCAGGTCGTTCACGCACATCGCCACCAGGTCGATGCCGACGGTGTCGTGCTTGCGGAGGTCAATCGCCAGGCGCAGCTTGGTGCCGACGCCGTCCGTGCCGGATACCAGCACCGGCTGCTTGTAGTGGCTGGGGATCTCGAACAGCGCACCGAAACCGCCAAGCCCGCCCATCACGCCCGGGCGGCGGGTTTTCTTCGCCACATGCTTGATGCGCTCGACCAGCGCCGCACCGGCATCAATATCGACCCCGGCGTCCTTGTAGCTGAGGGAAGGGGCATTGCTGGGCATATCGGTCATGGCGGGAAAGGCCTGTCAGGGGAATCCGGGAGAGGGTTGCCATTGTACAACCCGGTCGCTGCTTGCGCAGTAACGGGTGGTTGCGGATCGCCACGGCCGGCCCGTTGCGGTAGACTTCGCACCCCCACCGGAACCCAGCGCTGGAGCTCTTTTTATGTCAGGCATCAAAACCATTGAAGGCGATTTCAAACCCACCAAGGCGAAGTTCGCCCTGCTGGTGTCCCGCTGGAACAGCTTTGTGGTCGAGAGCCTGAAAGACGGCGCACTGGACACCCTCCGCCGCCATGGCGTGGCAGACAGCCAGATCACCATCGTCTATGCCCCGGGCGCGTTCGAGCTGCCGCTGGTGGCGCAGAAGCTCGCGGCCAGCAAGAAATTCGATGCCATCATTGCGCTCGGCGCCGTGATCCGCGGCGGCACCCCGCATTTCGAGTACGTCGCCGGCGAGTGCGTGAAGGGCCTCGCCCAGGTCGGCCTCAATGCGTCGATCCCGGTTTCCTTCGGTGTGCTGACGGTCGATTCGATCGAGCAGGCCATCGAACGCTCCGGCACCAAGGCCGGCAACAAGGGCGCCGAGGCAGCCAGCACCGCGCTGGAAATGGTCAGCCTGCTGGGCCAGCTGTAATCTTGATTTTCCTGCCAACCGTATCGAGACCGTCCCGTGAGCAAGCCTGAATCCGCAGCGGACGCGCTGGATATCGGCGCGCGCCAGAAAGCGCGCCATTTTGCCGTGCAGGCGCTGTACCAGCGCATCCTGGCCGGTGCCTCGCCGGCACAGATCGAGTCGCAGTTCCGCGTTGACCACGACATGACGGGCGCCGATCTCGGCTACTTCCACGAGCTGCTGTTCAACGTGATCGAGCAGAGTGACGAGCTTGATGCCCTGTTCGAGCCCTACCTCGACCGCGCGCTGGCGGAGCTCGATCCGGTGTCGCTGGCACAGCTGCGCCTGTCCACCTACGAGCTGCAGTCGCGCATCGACGTGCCGTGGCGCGTGGTGATCGAGGAAGCCGTGCGGCTGTCGAAGAAATTCGGCCCCACGGACAGCTTCAAGTTCCTCAACGGCGTGCTCGACAAGGTCGCGCGCCAGCTGCGGCCCGCCGAGACCGCCCGCTGAGGCCGCCCGCGTGCTGGGTGAGTTTGAACTGATCCGGCGCTACTTCACGCCATCTGCCTTGCCTGCGCAGGTCATCACCGGTGTCGGTGACGACTGCGCCGTGCTGCGCCTGCCGCCCGGTTGTGACATGGCGATATCGGTCGATACGCAAGTGTGCGGCGTGCATTTCCCGGCCGAGGCGGATGCCGCAAGCCTCGCCTCACGCGTGTTGCGCTGCGCCGCGAGCGACCTGGCCGCGATGGGCGCCGAACCACTCGGTTTCACGCTGGCGCTGACCTTGCCGCAAGCCGATGAACAGTGGCTGCAAGCCTTTGCGTCCGGCTTGCAGCAGGCTGCCGCTGACCTGCGCTGCCCGCTGGTGGGTGGCGATACCACCAAAGGCCCGCTCACGCTCAGCGTGCAGGTACACGGCAGTGTGCCGGCCGGCGCTGCCCTGCTGCGCAGCGGTGCACAACCCGGCGACGAGGTGTGGGTCAGCGGCACGCTCGGTGACGGTGCGGCGGCGCTGGCACTGCTGCAAGGCCGGCTCGCAGTCGATGCCGCTGCCGGCGCTTACTTGCACAGCCGTTTCTACCAGCCGGCGATCGACTTTCCCTTGGCCTTGGCCTTGCGCGGCATGGCCCACAGTTGCATCGACGTGTCCGACGGCCTGCTGGCCGACCTCGGCCATATCTGCCACGCCAGTGGCGTGGCGGCGCGTATCCGGCAGGCAGACTTGCCGCTATCCGCGCACTGGCGCGCGGCAGCCGGTGACACGCAGGCACTGCAGTGGGCGCTGGCCGGCGGCGACGATTACCGCCTCTGCTTCACCGCCGCGCCACAACACCACGCCGCGCTGCAGGCACTGGGTGCCAGCTGCATCGGCGACATCAGCGCCGGCAGCGGCATTGTCGTGGTCGATGCCCGCGGTGTACCGTGTGAGATCACCGCCACCGGCTTCCGGCATTTCTGATGTTTGACCGCAATATCAACCCGCACGTCTACCGCAACTGGCGCCACCTGCTGGCCTTCGGTTTTGGCAGCGGGCTGGCGCGCAAGGCACCCGGCACCTGTGGCACGCTGGCGGCGATGCCATTCTGCTGCGCATTGTGGTGGTGGCTGCCGCTGTGGGCCTTTGCGCTGGCCTTGCTGGCCATGGCCATGCTTGGCGTGCTGGTCTGCGAGCGGGTGGCGCAGGATCTCGGTGTGCACGACCACGGCGGTATCGTCTGGGATGAATGGGTCGGCTACGGCATCGCACTGCTGGCCCTGCCGCCGGACTGGTACTGGCCGCTGCTGGCGTTTGTCGCATTCCGCGTGTTCGATATCGCCAAGCCGTGGCCGATCTCGCGCATTGATGAAAACGTTCACGGCGGCCTCGGCATCATGCTCGATGACATGCTCGCCGGCGTGCTGGCCTGTGTGGCGTTGCACGCGCTGCGCCTGGTGGCCGGGCTATGAGGATACTGCTCGCCATCCTGTTCACTGTTTCCTGCGCGCCGTTGTGGGCGGCCGGCGACAAGGTGCCGCCAAATTTCATCATCATCCTGCTCGATGACCTCGGCCTGCACGATGCCGGTTTCATGGGCAATGATTTCATCGAGACACCGGCGATCGACAAGCTCGCGCGCGACGGCATCGTCTTCACGCAAGCCTATGCCAATGCGCCGAACTGTGCGCCTAGCCGCGCGGCGATCATGTCCGGCCAGTACGCACCGCGCACCGGCGTCTACACAATGATGAGCGGCGACGTGGGTGATGCGCAGGCGCGCAAGGTGCTCACACCGAAGAACAGCCTGCACCTGCCCGAGCAGGTCTACACGCTGGCGGAACTGCTGCGCGACCACGGCTATGCCACCGCGCATATCGGCAAGTGGAACCTCGGCACCGGCACGGTGCGCGGGCCGGAAGGGCAGGGCTTCGCGCTGAACATCGGCGGCCATCGCGGCGGCGTGGGTGAGTCGCACTACGCGCCGTACTCCGCAGACTTGCCTGGTCTCGCCGGTGCACCGGCGGGGGAATACCTCACCGATCGCCTGAACCATGAGGCGCTGCGTTTCGTGCGGGTGCACAAGCAGCAGCCGTTTTTCCTGTACCTGTCGCACTACGCGCCGCATTTCCCGCTACAGGCGCCGGCCACCACCAAGGCGAAATACGAAGCCAAGCGGCGCGCGCAGTGCGGCAAGCCGCCCGCGCTGCGTTATTGCGACATGAGCGGGCTGTACCCGGAATATGCGGCGATGGTCGAGCACATTGACCGCGGCGTGGCAGCACTGCGCGACCTGTTGCACCGTGAGCAGCTGGCCGACAACACCGTCATCGTGCTGCTGTCGGACAATGGCGGCTACGCGCTGGCGCACGACCCGCAAGCCCTGCGCGGCCAGAAATCGCAACTCTACGA
>CALMIC010000012.1 GCA_937864065.1 uncultured Cellvibrionales bacterium
CCGGTTCCGCTTCCGATCCCATCACCAGCAATCCCTGCGCCTCGATCAGCGGGCTCGCTGCCATGATTTTCCTGTTGAGCAGGACAACGAGTGCCTTCTCTTTCCACTCGTCAATGTCGCCGTCCTGCGGGTACAGCGTGATGGCCGGCACCACGCGCAGGATGCGCGTGCGCAATTCGTGCTCGAAACCGTTCATCACGGCCAGCACAGTAACCAGCAGCGCGACCGCAATGACCAGCCCGGCCATCGACAGGCGCGAGATAAATCCTAGCAGTGCGGAACCGCTGCGGGCCTGTGCATAACGCCAGGCGATGAAACGCGTCAGCATGTGGCGGCATCCACCACGGGTTGCAGCTGGCCATGCGCCAGCACCAGGCAGCGATCCTGTTGCGCCGCCAGTGCGCGGTCGTGTGTGACCAGCACAAAGGCCAGGCCGTAATCGCGGTTCAGTGCATTGAGCAGCTGCTGGATATGCTGCGCATTGTCAGCATCGAGATTGCCGGTCGGCTCGTCCATCAGCACACAGGCAGGTTTGTTGACCAGGGCACGGGCAATGGCGACACGCTGCCGCTCACCACCGGACAACTGCGCCGGTTTGTGCGAGAGGCGCGGGCCAAGCCCGACTGCTTCGAGTATCTGCCTGGCCTGTACTTCTGCCTCGCGTTTCTTCAGGCCTGCAATCAGCAACGGCATGCAGACATTTTCCAGTGCCGTGAATTCGGCCAGCAGGTGATGGAACTGGTAGACGAAACCGAGCTGGCGATTGCGCCATGCAGCACGCTCCTGTTCTTTCATCGATTGCCAGCTCCGGCCGGCAATCAGCACGTCGCCGCCCTGTGGTTCATCAAGCCCGCCCAGCAGGTTCAGCAGCGTCGACTTGCCGGAGCCGGACGCGCCGACAATCGCCACACGCTCGCCGCGATGCACCTGCAATTCGACACCATCCAGCACACGCAACACCTGTTCGCCCTGCTGGTAGCTTTTCACCAGTTGCCGGCATTCGAGCACGACTTCTTGTTCCATTGTTTTCTCACTCATAACGCAAGGCTTCTGCAGGATGGATTTGCGAGGCGCGCCACGCAGGATAGAACACGGCCAGCAGGCACAGCAGCAATGCCATGCCCGCAATCGACAACGCCTGCTGCCACTGCCAGTCGCTCGGCAAGGTAGTGACCAGGAAAACCTGCGGATCCATCAGGTGCAACCCGACACTGTTTTCCAGCCAGGCGCTGATCGCACTGACATTGATCGCCAGCACACTGCCCAGCACTGTGCCGATGCCGATGCCGGCAACGCCCATCGCCATCCCGTATACAAGAAAAATACCGAGCACGGTACTGCGTGCTGCACCGATGGTGCGCAACACGGCAATGTCGGTGCGGCGGTCGGC
>CALMIC010000013.1 GCA_937864065.1 uncultured Cellvibrionales bacterium
TGTCGGCAGTGTTGGCCAGGCCGTCGTTATCAGCATCGAGGTCGCAGGCATTGCCGATGCCATCACCGTCGGTATCGAGCTGGCTCGCTCCGGCCAGCAACGGGCAGTTGTCGCCAGCGTCCGGCAGGCCATCGTTGTCATCGTCAGTGTCGGCATTGTTACCGGTGCCATCGCCGTCGGTATCGACAGACTCGGCAGCATCCAGCGGGAAAGCATCGGCGCTGTCTGACACACCGTCACCGTCGTCATCGTTGTCACAGACATCACCCAGCGCATCACCATCGGTATTGAGCTGGTCTGGATTGGGGATCAGGGTGCAGTTGTCTGACGTGTTGTTGAGGCCGTCGCCGTCGGCATCGATATCACAGGCGTTGCCGAGGCCATCGCCGTCGGTATCCAGCTGGTTGCTATTGGCTGTTGTGGGGCAGTTGTCCACCGCATCTGCCACGCCATCACTATCCGCATCGGGAATGACCGCCCAAGCTGGCTGCACCAGGACCAGGGCGGCAAACAGGCATAGCATTGGGCGGACAGCCATAAAGACCTCGTTATTGTGTGTTATTTGATCTGGTGGTTTTTTGAACTATCCCACACAACGCCGGCAGCGACAACCCGCAGCCCGCCACTGTAATAGAATGGGCATCCTCGAGTACTGATGCCTGTTTCGCATGAAAAATTCTGGCAAGGTCATCGTCGGCATGTCCGGCGGCGTCGATTCCTCTGTCACTGCGCTGTTGCTGCAACAACAGGGCTATGCCGTGGAAGGTCTGTTCATGAAGAACTGGGACGAGGACGACGGCAGCGAGTACTGCACCGCGAAAGCGGACTTGGCCGATGCGCAGGCGGTGGCCGACAAGCTGGGGATCAGGCTGCACACCGCGAATTTCGCCGCCGAGTACTGGGACAACGTGTTCGAGCACTTCCTCGCCGAGTACCAGGCCGGCCGCACACCAAACCCGGACATCCTCTGCAACCGCGAAATCAAGTTCAAGGTGTTCCTCGACTACGCCACCCTGCTCGGTGCCGACAGGATCGCCACCGGCCACTACTGCCGCGTACGCAGCGATACCGACGGCCACACCCGCCTGCTGAAGGGCCTGGACCCGAACAAAGACCAGAGCTACTTCCTGCATGCCGTGAGTGAAGCCGCCCTCGCCCGCACGCTGTTCCCGGTCGGTGAGCTGGAAAAGCCGCAAGTGCGGGCCCTGGCCGAACAGCACGGTCTGGCCACGGCAAAAAAGAAGGACTCCACCGGCATCTGCTTCATCGGCGAACGCCGCTTCAAGGACTTCCTCGAACGCTACCTGCCGGCCCAGCCGGGCGTGATGGAAAATGTCGACGGCAAGCCGATCGGCCAGCACAGCGGCCTGATGTACTACACGATTGGCCAGCGCCAGGGACTTGGCATCGGCGGCATCAAGGATGGCAGCGAGGAGCCCTGGTACGTGGTAGGCAAGGACTTGCCGCGCAACGTACTGGTGGTGGCGCAGGGGGAGCACCCTGCCCTGTACGCCAACGCCCTGCTCTGTTCGCAACTGCACTGGATCAACGGCGAACCACCGGCCAGCACCAGCGCGCTTGCCTGCAAGATCCGCTACCGGCAACATGACCAGGCATGCCGGCTGGCAGCGGCTGGCGACGGGCGATGGCAGGTAGACTTCAGCGTGACCCAACGCGCGGTCACCCCCGGCCAGTCGGTGGTGTTCTATGATGGCGACACCTGCCTCGGCGGTGGCATCATCGAACAAGCCATCCGGGACTGACAAGCATCCGCCACACTGACGACAACGATGAGCAGATATTCGATCACTGACCAGGCCATGGCGCTGGCCGGCATCGCCCAGGCCGCCACGCTCGCCAGCCAGCTGGCCCGCGAGGGCCGTGCGGACACCACCGCATTTGCCGGCACCGTGCACAGCATCCTGATGCTGGATGCCGACAATACCGAAAGCATCTTCATCGACCGTCACCACTTGCAACTCGGCCTGCAGGCGGTGCGCGACACCTTCGAGCGCGACAGCAGCCATCACGCCGAAGTGATGCGCTATTGCGCCAGCCTGCTGCATTTGCAGCGGCAGCTGGCCAGGAACCATGCCATGCTGGCAACCTTGGGCGAACGCATCAGCCAGGTCCAGAAACAGGTGGCGATCCATGGCAGCGAGACCCACAGCCAGGTCATCAGCAGCATTGCCGCCCTCTATGCCGACACGCTGAGCACCTTCCGCTTCCGCATCCAGATCAACGGCAACCCGCAATACCTGCAGCAGGACACCATCGCCGCCCAGATCCGCACCGTGCTGCTCGGCGGCGTACGCGCCGTGACCCTCTGGCGCCAGCTCGGCGGTTCGCGGCTGGATTTCATCCTGCGCCGCAAGCAGATCTACAACGCCACGCTCGCCTTGCTGGATGCCTGAGATGAAGTTTGCGCTGCTCATCACCGCCGCGCCATTCAGCCAGCAGGGTGCAGCCACTGCCCTGCGCTTTGCCCAAGCGGCGGTGAAAGCAGGCCACACTATCGAGCGGGTGTTTTTCTTCCGCGATGGCGTACACACCGCCAGCGAGCTGGCGATTGCGCCGCAGGACGAAGCCAACGTACCCGTGCTCTGGCAGCAGTTCTGCCGTGAACACCACATCGACGCGATTGCCTGTGTCTCCGCCGCACTGAAGCGCGGCATTGTCGATGCCCGCGAAAGCCAGCGGCACCAGCGCAGTGCCGCGAATCTCGCCGATGGCATGCAGATCGGCGGCCTTGGCCTGCTGACCGAAGCCATCATCGACGCCGACCGCGTTGTCACTTTCGGTTGACGGTATGGGCACGACTCGCAAGACCATCCTGTTCATCCTGCAGCGTGCACCACACGGCAGTTCCGCCGCGCGCGAAACGCTGGATGCCGCACTGGCCGCTGCCGCATTCGAGCAGGACGTGCAACTGCTGTTCAGCGGCGACGGTGTCTGGCTGCTGCAACCCGACCAGCAGGCTGATGCCATTGCCAGCAAGGACACTGCGAAGATGCTGCAGGCCCTCGCCTATTACGATATCAAGGCGGTGTTTGCCGATACGGTCTCACTCGCTGAGCGCGGTCTGGATGCCACGAACCTGGCACTGGCCGTGACGGCCATCGAGCCTGCCGCACAACAACGCCTGCTGCGCGCAGCCGACTGTGTGGTTGCGCTATGAACACCTTGCATACACTCAATGCCTCCGCCCGCGAACACGGCGACCTGTTCGCCCGCCTGTTGCGCAGTGCCACGGCTGGCGACACCCTGTTGCTGCTCGAGAACGGCGTCTACAACCTCTCGGACGCCAATGCCTTGCAAGCGATTGCCGACGCCGGCCTGACGCTGTTCGCCTTACAAGCGGATATCGTCGCGCGCGGACTGGCTGCGGCGGGTGCTGCCGCCAACAGCGTGGATGACGACGGTTTTGTGGCACTGGCCTGCAGCCACCGCAAGGTCGTAAGCTGGTTTGCATGAGCGGCGTGGCGCGCGACGAAGAAGGCTATTTGCTCGATCTAGCCGACTGGAGCGAAGCCGTCGCCCATGACATTGCGCTGGAAGAAGGTATCAGCCTTGACGCCAGCCACTGGGAAATCCTGCATGCCCTGCGGGCGTTCCACGCGCAGTTCGGCCTCTCCCCTGCCATGCGCCCGCTGTGCAAATACCTGAAGGAAAGGCTCGGTGCTGACAAGGCGACCAGCATCTACCTGCTGCAACGCTTTCCCGGCAGCCCGGCAAAACTGGCGGCCAAGATTGCCGGCCTGCCGAAACCGGACAATTGCCTCTGAGCCCTGTTTTGATTTTTCAGGACGGTTGCGCCAGCAGCAATTCTGCCGCCTGCGCACTGCCGTTGCGCACCACCATGACACCGCCACAGGCCGGCAACAACAGCGCCTGCTCGGCTGCCAATGGCACACCGGCGCAATCCACCTCGCTGGTGACTGCCATCAACAGTGCATAGTCATCGCGCATCGTGCAACTGAACTGCGCACCGGGTTGCAGGTAGATACGCAACACGGTGAAATCATCGAAATTGACAATTTGTTCGACGCGCACGCCGTCACTGTCACGCAACAGCGGAAACGGCTCGTCCGCAGGTGTTTGCAGTTGTGCCAGCTGCAGGGCTTCATCAGTATCCCAGTGCGCCTGCGTCAGCACTTTCTGCGCGAAAGACAGGATCTTGCGCTCGTAGACTGGTGTCTGGAACTCCACCGTGCGCACACCGTGTTGCAGCGCATGTGGCGTATGCAACGGCACAGCCAGCACATCGCCCACCCGTAGCGGGCGCAGGCCGGTGAACGATTCCATTTGGGCACGCAATGTGGCTTCACTGGTCTGCAGGTCTTGCGGCAGCTCCGCCAGCCAGCGGCGCGTCTGCTGGGCCGGCACCGGTTCGTTCAGGCCGATGCCGTCACGCACTCGCAGTGCATCCATCTGCCGGTCCAGCTCCTGGCGCACGGCGCGGTATTCGCACACCGCGTCACGGTATGCAGCGAGGAAGGCTGCATCGCTGGCGAATTGCGCGCGCCTTCCTGTTGAAAAGCCATAGCGGATCGCGCCAACACCCTCCGGCCAGGCTTTCTGGTCGACATGCGTGACGATGTAGACCTCGCGCTTCTGTTCGTGCAATTCGAAGTACAGGTCTCCGTAGACTTCGTCCGGCAAAGGGTCGAGGATTTTCAGCAAGTTCGGCTGTTCATGGGCACCGAGCAGGCGCTGGCGATCCAGTGCAAGCGCCCATGCCAGCGGTGTGCTGCCGCTGGCACTGGCCACCTGCGACAGGCCGCGCGCCTCGATGCCGGTGTACCAGATTTCCTGTCCCCACGGCTTCGGGATGTGCACCGGTTGCAGGCGCAACGGCGCAGCGAAATCCAGCACGGCGATGCCCAGTTCATGTGCCAACGCATCGACAGTGGCGGCATCGCTGTCATGCAGCGCAGCGACACGATCCGTCACGCAGGCGCGCAGGATGCTGCCATCGCCGGCCAGTTCACAGCCGGCAGCCAGCGGCAAGACCGGCTGGCCTGGCAGGTAGTACTGCGTAAACGGGAAGTAACGCTTATCCAAGGCGCTCGATCACCGTGGAAATGCCCTGTCCGAGGCCAATACACATCGTGGCGAGGCCCAGCGTGGCGTCTTTCTGCTCCAGCACATTCAGCAGCGTGCCGGTGATGCGCGCGCCGGAACAGCCGAGCGGGTGGCCAAGCGCAATCGCACCGCCGTGGATATTGACCCTGTCGTCGAAGTTGTCGAGCAAACCGAGACCCTTCAGCACCGCGAGTGACTGGGCGGCAAAGGCCTCGTTCAGTTCGATATAGTCGATGTCCTTGAGGGTGAGCCTGGTGCGGGCGAGCACTTTCTCGGTGGACGGCACCGGGCCGTAGCCCATGATCGACGGGTCCACACCGGCCACGGCCATGCCGATGACGCGCGCACGCGGCCTCAGGCCGAGCTTCTGTGCCGTTTCTGCCGCCATCACCAGCATGGTCGAGGCACCATCGGTGATCTGCGAGGCCGTGCCTGCCGTCACCGTGCCGCCCTTCGGGTTGAACGCCGGCTTCAGCTTGCCGAGCGATTCCATCGTCGTGTCGGGGCGGATGGTTTCATCTTGCGTGAGCAGGGTCTTGCGGCCGTCGATGTCATGGCCCTCGATAGGGATGATCTCGGCGTTGAACTCGCCGGCGGCGCGGGCCGCAGCGGCGCGCAGGTGCGAGCGCATGGCAAAGGCATCCTGCTGTTCGCGCGTGATGCCGTGCAGGATCGCCAGGTATTCGGCGGTGAGGCCCATCATGCCGGCCGCCTTGGCCACCTTGGTACTCGCCTGCGGGTTCGGCTCCAGGCCGTAGTCCATCGGCACATGGCCCATGTGCTCGACGCCACCGATCAGGAAGATGTCACCGTTGTGGCTGGCAATATTGGCCGCTGCCACATGCAGTGCCGACATCGACGAACCGCACAGGCGGTTGATGGTCTGCGCCGGCACCGTGAACGGGATGCGCGTGACCATGCTGATCATGCGGCCGACGTTCCAGCCCTGCTCCTTGGTCTGGTTCACGCAGCCCCAGATCACGTCGTCGATGGTCGCCGGATCGAGCTGCGGGTTGCGGTCGAGCAATTTGTTGACCAGTTCGGCGGAGATGTTGTCGCCACGGCGGAAACGGAACGAGCCGTCCTTCGAACGCGCCATCGGCGTGCGGGCGAAATCAACGATGACAGCATCGCGCGGATTGAGAGCACTGCCTGGTTTCACTGGATTCATGTCACGCTCCCCTGCTTACGCAAAATAGTTCTGGCCGGCAGCGGCCATAGCGCGCTGGCTGGCTGTCGGTTCATACAACTTGCCGAGTGCGGCATACTGGTCTGCCATCTCGACGAAGGCCTTCATGCCGATGCTGTCCATCCAGCGGCAGACGCCGCCGCGGAACGCCGGGAAACCGAGGCCATACAGCAGGGCCATGTCGGCCTCGACCGGCGACTCGACAATCTTCTCGTCGAGGCAGCGCGCCATTTCCGTGCACATCGGCACCATCATGCGGGCAATGATTTCCTCTTCGCTGAAGTCCTTGCGTGCCGCGACCTCGGGCGCGAGCAGCGCATAGGTTTCCTCTTTCGCGACCTTGACCGGCTTGCCCTTCTTGTCTTTCTCGTAGTTGTAGAAACCGAGGCCGTTTTTCTGGCCGAGGCGCTTGGCCTCGTACATCACTTCCAATGCGGTCTTGTAGCCAGGCTTCATGCGGTCCGGGAAATCGTCGGCCAGTACATGCGCGGCATGCACACAGGTGTCGATGCCGACTACATCGCACAGGTAAGCCGGGCCCATCGGCCAGCCCCATTTTTCCATCGCGGCGTCGATCTGCTGGAAATCAGCGCCTTCCTTCACGAGCTGCACGAAACCGGCGAAGTACGGGAACAGTACGCGATTGACGAGGAAGCCGGGGCAATCGTTGACAACGATCGCCTTCTTGCCCATCGCGTTGGCGTATGCCACGGTACGGGCAATCGCTTCGTCCGAGGTTTTCTTGCCGCGGATGACTTCCACCAGTGGCATGGCGTGCACCGGGTTGAAGAAATGCATGCCGCAGAAGTTCTGCGGGCGCTGCAGGCTGTCAGCGAGGAAGGAAATCGAGATCGTCGATGTGTTCGACGCGATGATCGCATCGTCCGCGACGTGTTTTTCCACTTCCGCCAGCACGGCCTGTTTGACTTTGGGGTTCTCAACCACCGCCTCGACGACGATGTCGGCGGTTTTGACGGGATCATAGGTCAGCGTCGGCACGATGCGGTTCAGCGTGTCACCCATCGCAGCCGGCTTCATGCGCCCTTTCTCGACCTGCTTGCTGAGCAATTTATTGGCTTCGCCGAGGCCGAGGTCAAGGCCGGCCTGGGCGATGTCTTTCATCACGATCGGCGTGCCCTTGTAAGCCGACTGGTAGGCAATGCCGCCACCCATGATGCCTGCGCCGAGCACGGCCGCCTGCGCGACTTTTTTCGAGGCTTTCTTCTCCCAGCCCTTTGCCGTTTTGGCCAACAACTGGTCATTGAGGAAGATACCGATCAGCGCAGTGGCCTGCGGTGTGCGCGCCACCGACAGGAAGGCATCGGTTTCGATTTTCAGCGCGTCGGCACGGCCACAGGTCGCCGCCTTTTCCATCGCATTGACGGCCGCCAGCGGTGCCGGGAAATGCTTGCCGGCCTGAGCGGCCACCACCGACTTGCCGGTGGTGAATGCCATCACGCGCTCAATGTCGTTCAGGGCCAGCGGGCCGGTTTTCACGGCGCGGCGCGCGCGGTAGTCGAACACACCATCAGCCGCCTGGCGGCACAGGTCGAACGCGGCATCGCGCAGCAGGTCGTTGGCCAGCACGGCATCGACTGCACCCAGTGCCAGTGCGGTGGCCGGCTTCTGCTCGGCACCGCCGGCGATCCATTCGATCGCGTGGTCGACACCGATCACACGCGGCAGGCGCACCGTGCCGCCAAAGCCGGGAATGATGCCGAGCTTGGTTTCCGGCAAGCCGATCTTCGCGCTGTCGGCCATCACGCGGAAATCGCAGGCGAGGCACACTTCCAGGCCGCCACCGAGTGCGTAGCCGTTGATGGCCACGACCGTCGGGTACGGCAGGTCTTCCAGCTGGCTGAAGATCGCGTTGGCCTTGCCGAGGTAGTCGGCAATCGCGTCGTTGCCGCGCGAGAACACACCATTGAACTCGGTGATGTCGGCGCCGACGATAAACACACCCTTGGCACTGGTCAGCACCAGACCCTTGGTGCCGCTGGCCTTGCCGAGTGCCGCCAGCGCCTGCTCGAGCTCCTGCAAGGTCGCCACATTGAACTTGTTGACTGACTCGCCGGCAAGGTCAAAGACCAGCTCGGCGAAGCCGTCGGCCTGCTGTGTAACCCGGATGGCATTGCCCTGGAAGATCATTGTCTGCCCTCTGTGAAAGCGCTGGTGGGAAGCTTACAAGGATAGCGGTTTTGCCAGCCTGAAAACACTGTTACAGTCATGGCTGGTCTCACGAAAAACCCGCCATGCCAGCCCAGCGATTTCAGTCTGCAGCCATGAACCTTGCCCTCGTGCTGGCCTCGCTGCTGTTCGTGCTCGCCGCCTGCGAAGGCGGCATCCGCTTGCTGCAGTGGTCAGGGCAGCTGCCGGTCTACAACAAGAAAAGCATCGACAAGGGCGAGACACCGAACAGGCATCTCAATGCCAGGCTGGTGCGCAGCGACAATCCCGTGCTGTTCATGGAATACGACCGCAATGACCCGAACATCAACAATGCCGGTTTCCGCGGGCCGGATTTCACCGTCGCAAAAACGCCGGGCACCACCCGCATTGCGATCCTCGGTGATTCGGTCGCCTACGGTTACAGCGTGGCGTACGAAGACACTTTCGCCGCCCGACTTGCGCAGCAACTGAACGCACGCGGCAACGGACTGGTCGAAGTGCTGAACTTTGCCGTCAGTGGCTACAGCACGATAGCCGAGCTGGAGTTGTACAAGACACGCGTGCGCGAATATGACCCGGACATCGTGCTGCTCGCCTATGTGCTCAACGACCCGCTGCCGGCAGCCTTTGTGGTGCAGAGTGTCGGCGCCGCCCGCCAGCAGGTGGACCTGTTCAAGGTCCTGTCGCGCTACAGCCAGTTGGGTGCCTGGGCCTACCTGCGCTGGCAAAAACTGGTCCAGCCATTCGACAGGCAACGCAATTACCGCAGCATGTACAGCAACCCGGAGAGCTGGCAGCGCACCGTGGCTGCCCTGGCAGAACTCCAACAGCTGGTAAGGGACGACGGCGCACAGTTATACGCTGTGGTTTTCCCGCTGCTGCTCGATTTTGGCCAATACCCGATGCAGGACATCCATGCCCAAGTCAACGGTGCATTGGCGCAGCTCGGCATACCGCATATTGATTTACTGGATGACTACCGGCAGATCCCCTACCTGGAATTGCGTCCGCACCCGAATGACGACACCCACCCGAATGCGCGCGGCCATGCGATTGCCGCCGGCCGCATAGCCGGGCTGCTCAGGCCTTAAGTGGCACGCCGCTGTGGAAGCGGAACTCGTTGTCCGCTGATTCAATGAGTTCCCGCTCGCGCTCGAGGAAAAACTGCACCCGCTCCCCGATCGGCTGGCCGGCATAGCGTTCGGCCAGTGCCAGGTAATCGGTGAAATGGCGCGACTCCGACTGCAGCAGGGACAGGTAGAACTTCTGCAGCACCGGATCAAGGAACGGTGCCAGGGCTGCGAAGCGTTCACAGGAACGAGCCTCGATAATCGCCCCGATGATCAGCGTGTCGATCAGCTTCTCAGGGTCGCGCTTCGCCACATGGCCGTGCAGGCTCGCCGCATAGCGTGACGCCGTGACATGTTCGTACGGCACACCGCGCTTCTTCATGATGGCGATGACCTGCTCGAAATGCCTGAGCTCCTCGCGCGCCAGCCGCGACATCTTGTGCAAGATGTCGTGCTTGTCGATGTAGCGGTACATCAGGTTCAGCGCTGTCGACGCGGCTTTTTTCTCACAGTTGGCGTGGTCGATGAGCAGGATCGCCGGTTCCTGCAAGGCGCGGTCGATCCAGCCCTGCGGCGTGCGGCAGAGCAGGAAAGCGGTGATCGGGCTGATGTCGACAGCTGTCATGACAGGTATCCGGCGCTACAGCGGTGCACGCTGGAAATAGCGCTCATAGTGGGCACAGGAAAGTTCGTAGAATTCCTTCTCGATTGCATCGCGCAGCTCGCGCAGGGACTTGCCCTGCGCCTGGTCAGTGCACTGCAGGCCGAAGGCGGCCGGGTCATCGATCTGGCTGGCACCGGCCTTCAGCAACTCGACCACCCAGCTCGCCGGGTAGCGTGCCGGGTCAAACTGGATCTGTTGCAGCTGCAATTGCTGGCGCAGCATGTCCACATCGTCGATGACCAGCCAGCGCGCGACAATCTGGCCGAGCAGCACATCGATCCGTTGCAACACGGCGCGACGCTCGTCCTGCGTATAGCTGTTCCAGGCAATGACCTCGTGCGCGAAGCGCTTGCAGCCACGGCAGACCGTGTCGCCGATGCCGGTCGAGCAGACGCCGATGCACGGTGTCCTGACAGCGGCCGTTGCCATCGCTCAGTCTTTCTTGATGACCGACAGGCCGCCAAGGTACGGCCGCAGCACCTCGGGCACGGTGATGGAGCCGTTGCCGTTCTGGTAGTTCTCGATGATAGCCACCAGCGTACGGCCCACGGCAAGACCGGAACCGTTCAGCGTGTGCAGCAACTCGGGCTTTTTCGTTTCCGGGTTGCGCCAGCGCGCCTGCAGGCGGCGCGCCTGGAAATCCTTGAAGTTGCTGCAGGAGGAAATCTCGCGGTAGGTGTTCTGCGCGGGCAGCCAGACCTCGATGTCGTAGGTCTTGGCGCTGGAGAAACCCATGTCGCCACCGCAGAGTGTGATCGTGCGGTAAGGCAAGCCGAGCAG
Organism: uncultured Cellvibrionales bacterium; assembly: GCA_937864065.1. Taxonomy (GTDB): domain Bacteria; phylum Pseudomonadota; class Gammaproteobacteria; order Pseudomonadales; family UBA7239; genus UBA7239. Next base: position 10,958 of record CALMIC010000013.1, read on the forward strand.
CTGCAGGATTTTCTCGGCATCGGCCGTGAGGCTTTCCAGTGCCGCCATCGAATCCTGCGGTCGCACCAGCTGCACGAGCTCGACTTTCTCGAACTGGTGCTGGCGGATCATGCCGCGCGTATCCCTGCCGTAACTGCCCGCCTCGCTCCTGAAGCACGGCGTGTGGCAGACCAGCTTCAGCGGCAGCTCGCGATCTTCCAGGATGCTGTCGCGCACGATATTGGTCACCGGCACTTCGGCGGTCGGGATCAGGTAATACTGTTGTTCGCCGGACAGCCTGAACAGGTCTTCCTCGAACTTGGGCAACTGGCCGGTGCCGCGCAGCGAGTCCGCATTGACCATGTACGGCGCATACACTTCCTGGTAGCCGTGCTGCTGCGTGTGGGTGTCCAGCATGAACTGGATCAGCGCGCGGTGCAGCCGAGCCAGGCCGCTCTTCATCACCACAAACCGCGAACCGGTGATCTTGGCCGCTGTCTCGAAATCCAGCATGCCCAGCGTTTCGCCGAGGTCGACATGGTCGCGTGCCGGGTAATCGAAGCTTGTCGGCGCACCCCAGCGGCGCACCTCGACATTGTCGTTCTCGTCCTTGCCGGCCGGCACACTGTCATCCGGCATGTTCGGCACCAGCAACAGGAAATTTTCCAGCTCGGCCTGTACCTGCTTCAGTTCTTCCTGCATCGCATCGAGTTCAGTGCCCATGCTGTTGACCTGCGCCATCAGTGCGTTGACATCCTCGCCTGCTGCCTTGGCCTTGCCGATCGATTTCGACAGGTTGTTCTTTTCTGCCTGCAGGTTTTCCGCGCGGGTCTGCAGGTCCTTGCGGCGGTTTTCCAGCCGGTCGAAGGTGGCCACATCCAGCGCATAGCCATTGCGCTTGGCCAGCGCAGCCGTGACGCTGTTGATATCGGAACGCAGCAGTTTGGGATCAAGCATGACAGTCTCTCTTGCAGGTCAATCTAGAGGATGCGCGCCAGCACGATGCCAGCGGCAGTAGCAGCAAAACACAACAGGGTCGTCGCCAGCATATAGCTGCCAGCCAGCAGCCACAGCCCGGCCTGCAGCAGGCGCACACAGTCTACCGAAAACGCCGAATAGGTGGTGAAGGCACCGAGAAAGCCGACCGACAGCAAATGCTGCTGTGGCAGCGTGAGCCACTGCCGCTCATGCGCCAGCGCAAATACCAGGCCGGCCAGCAGGGAGCCGAGCACATTGACGCCGAGGATCGCCCACGGGAAAGCATGGCGGCGCGTCACTTCGGCAAACAGCAGGATGATGCCGTAACGCGCCAGCGCGCCACTGACACCACCCAGTGCCACCATCAGCCAGTTCATGCCTTCCCTCCCCGGCTATTGCCGCCATAACGCTGCCAACGGCTGTCGCGGTTCAGCTGCTCCAGGTGGCGCAATTTCTCACCGATTTTCAGTTCCAGCCCACGTGGCGTCGGTTCATAGAAACGGGTGCCCTCCAGTTCCGGCGGGAAATAGCAGTCACCGGCCACAAAGGCATCGGGATGGTCGTGCGCGTAGCGGTAGTCATCACCGTAGCCGAGGTCTTTCATCAGCGCCGTCGGCGCATTGCGGATGTGCAACGGCACATCGTAGGCCGGCGCATCGGCCACCAGCTTGCGGGCACGGTTGAAGGCACTGTAGACCGCATTGCTCTTCGGTGCACAGGCCATGTAGACCACAGCCTGTGCCAGCGTGAGTTCGCCTTCCGGACTGCCGAGGCGCTCGACCACGTCCCACGCATTCAGCGCGAGCTCCAGTGCGCGCGGGTCGGCATTGCCGATGTCCTCGCTCGCCATGCGCACCACACGCCGGGCGACATAGAGCGGGTCACAACCGCCATCCAGCATGCGCAGGCACCAGTACAGCGCCGCATCCGGCGAAGAGCCGCGCACCGCCTTGTGCAGTGCGGAAATCTGGTCATGGAAAATCTCGCCACCCTTGTCGAAACGATGGATATTGCCCTGCAGGATCTGGCCCAGTGTCTTGTACGTGACCAGCACCCCGCCTTGCGATGGCTCGGCGATGTCGGCTGCCATCTCCAGCAGGTTGAGTACGGTGCGGGCATCGCCCTGCGCCGCACGCGCCATCACCTGCAAGGCATCCGCATCGATGGCCACACCGCGCCGCAGCATGACGGGATCCTGCGCCAGCGCGTTGTGCACCACCTGCTGCAGTTCGTCTTCCGTCAGCGACTGCAGCACGTAGACACGGCAGCGTGACAGGATGGCGTTGTTGAGCTCGAACGACGGGTTCTCGGTCGTGGCGCCGACAAAGATCACGGTGCCATCCTCGATGTACGGCAGGAAGGCATCCTGCTGCGACTTGTTGAAGCGGTGCACCTCATCGACAAATAGCAGGGTCTGCTTCTGCCACTGGTCGCGCATCGCCCGCGCCTCATCCATCGCAGCGCGGATTTCCTTCACCCCGGCGAACACGGCGGAAATCGCAATGAAATGCACGTTGACGTGGGCCGCCAGCAAACGCGCCAGCGTGGTCTTGCCGACACCGGGCGGCCCCCAGAAAATCATGGAATGGAGGTGGCCTTTCTCGATCACCTCGCGCAATGCCTTGCCGGGCGCCAGCAGGTGCGACTGGCCGACATAGTGCTCCAGGCTCTGCGGGCGCTGGCGAGCCGCCAGCGGTTGCGCCGCCGTGGTCTTGCCGTTGCCGAACAGGTCGCCCATCAGCGTGCCTTTACTGCTTCGCCTTCAGCACCTCGACGCCGGCCGGCGGCTCGAAGCGGAACTGCTCTGGCGGCAAGGCCGGGTTCAGCACGACATTGCTGAAAAAGATGACGGTTTTCTGTTGCATCGCATCGAGGATGGTCATGGTCGCCGGCACGCCCTTGTCGAACGTCATCTCGAGTGATTCGAACAGGTCGCGCTGCTGCTGTTTCGGCAACAGGCGATAGCCCTGCGCTGTACCCTGCACTTTCTCCACGGTGAACTGTTCACCGATCACGGCGGCATTGCCGGCAAACAGCATCGCCGGTGTCTTGCTGTAGTTTTCTTCGAACGGCTTGATGGTGACCTGCGCCAGGTCCGGGTCGTAGACCCAAAGTGTCTTGCCGTCGGTGACGATTTCCTGCGGGAACGGTTCCGCCGTTTTCCAGTAGAAACGGTTCGGTTCCTGCGCCTTCAGCTCACCTTCGTTGTGCTGCAGCACGACATCCTGCGCATTGAAGGTGTCCTGCGTGAACGTTGCCGACAAGCCTTTGACCGGCGTGAGTAAGGCCAGCAGTTCGGCAAGCGGATCGGCCGCCACCGGGCCGGCAAGGAATAAGAGAGTGGCAAACCACCATTGCTTCATGCTGACTCCCCGCACTCAGTGCGAACCGGGCGCGAGGATCTCGCGGCTGCCGTTGCTGTTCATCGGGCTGACCACACCGGCCGCTTCCATCGCCTCGACCAGGCGCGCGGCGCGGTTGTAACCGATCTGGAACTTGCGCTGCACCGACGAGATCGATGCCTTGCGCGTCTCGAGCACGAAGGCCACCGCCTTGTCGTACAGCGGGTCTGCTTCCGGGTCACCGCCTTCCCCGCCTTCCTCCTCGCCACTGGAAAAGCCGGGCACGAACACACTGCTCTGCTCGTTCAGGATCTCGTCGAGGTAATTCGGCTGGCCGCGCTTCTTCCAGTCTTCCACCACGCGATGCACTTCGTGGTCATCGACAAATGCACCATGCACACGCGTCGGCACCGGGCTGCCACCCGGCAGGTACAGCATGTCGCCATGGCCGAGCAATTGCTCGGCACCGCCCTGGTCAATGATCGTGCGGGAATCGATTTTCGACGAGACCTGGAACGCGATACGGGTCGGGATGTTGGCCTTGATCAGACCGGTGATGACATCGACCGACGGCCGCTGCGTGGCCAGCACCAGGTGGATACCGGCGGCACGCGCTTTCTGTGCGATGCGTGCAATGAGCTGTTCCACTTTCTTGCCGACAATCATCATCATGTCGGCAAACTCGTCGATAACGATGACGATGTACGGCAGCTTGTCGAGCATCGGTGCTGTCTGCTGGTCCACCGGTTCGAAGGCGGTCGGATCCGGCCGCCAGCCAGGGTCTGCCAGCGGTTGTCCGGCGGCTTTCGCGTCGAGCACTTTCTTGGTGTAACCGGCGAGGTTGC
>CALMIC010000014.1 GCA_937864065.1 uncultured Cellvibrionales bacterium
TCTTCATGTCTGCCGGCCTCGATCGCATTGGCGCCGTTGCCACGCGCATCATGAATGGCGAAGCCAACCGCGGTGTTGCACACGCAACGTCCGGCGCTTGCCTGCAGCAGAACCTGGTTGCCGTACTGGAGGGTAAATAAGATGGGTAATCCATGTGCCATCGTAGGTATCGGCCAGACCGAACGCTACAAAGCAAAAATCAAGAAATCCATGGCGGGCCTCGTGCGTGAAGCCGCGCAGAACGCACTCAATGACGCCGGCTGCACCTGGGCCGACATCGACGCGGTCATTATCGGCAAGGCACCCGACTTCTTCGAAGGCGTGGTGATGCCGGAGCTGTACCTCGCCGATGCGCTGGGTTGCGTGGGCAAGCCGATGTTGCGCGTCCACACCGCCGGTTCGGTGGGTGGCTCTACCGCGATCGTCGCTGCCTCCTACATCCAGAGCGGCATGTTCAAGCGCGTGTTGACGCTGGCGTACGAGAAGCAGTCCGAGTCGAACGCGATGTGGGCATTGTCATCGCAGCAGCCGTTCTCGCCGCACCTGAATGCCGGCGCTGGCGGCTTCTTCGCCCCGATCATCCGCGAGTACATGCGCCGTTCCAAAGCCCCGGCTGATATCGGCTGTAAAGTCGCGCTGAAAGATCGCAAGCACGCACTGCGCAACCCGCACGCGCACATGCACGAGCCGGCAGAAAACCTTGACCTGCAGAAATACATGGATGCGTTCATGTTGTGGGAACCGCTGCGCTTCTCCGAAGTGTGCCCGTCATCCGACGGCGCCTGCGCGATGGTGCTGTGCAACGAGGAACTGGCGAAGAAAGCGCCGAACAAGCCGGCCTGGGTCCACGGCACCGCCATGCGTTCCGAGCCGACCATGTTCCCGTGGCGTGAAGAGGTGAACCCGCAAGCGGGTATCGATTGTGCGAAGGATGTCTACTCGCAGGCCGGCATCACCAATCCGCGTAAAGAGCTGGATATGGCCGAAGTGTACGTGCCCTTCTCCTGGTACGAGCCGATGTGGCTGGAGAACCTGGGCTTCGCGGAAGTGGGCGAAGGCTGGAAACTCACCGAGAGCGGCGCCACCTCGCTTGACCAGGGCGGCGACATCCCGTGGAACTGCTCGGGCGGTGTACTCTCCACCAACCCGATCGGCGCCTCCGGCATGATCCGCTTTGCCGAAGCAGCGCTGCAAGTGCGCGGCATGGCGGGCGACCGCCAGGTGCCGGGCGCGAAGAAGGCACTGGGCCACGCCTACGGCGGCGGCGCGCAGTTCTTCGCGATGTGGGTAGTGGGAAGCGAGAAGCCGTAAGGTTTTTCCTTCCTGCATTAAAAAAGCCCGGCATTGCCGGGCTTTTTTGTGGCCTGCCAGCAAGCACCGGCCTGTGCTTATTGCGCGCCTGTGCTTTCACCCACAGACGAACCGGAATAGCTGCCCTCGAGAGGCAAGACCTTCAGGCCGATCGCTGCATTCAATGGATCCTCGTCATCCTCATCCGGCACACCATCGTTATCATCATCCTGATCACAGGCATCACCTTGTAAATCCCCATCGGCATCCTGCTGATCGGGATTTGGCACACCGGAACAGTTATCCGGAATCCATGCATATAATTCATCGACGCCATCGCCATCAGCGTCCCAGTCACACGCGTCACCTAGCTCGTCAGCATCCATATCAAGCTGGTCAGGATTGGAAATCAATGGACAATTGTCCTCACTGTCCTGCAATCCATCAGCGTCAAAATCCTGTCCACGGAAGGGATCATACGGCCAACTGTCCCAATCATCCGGTACACCGTCGTTATCATCATCCTCATCGCAGGCATCACCAATAAAATCCATGTCAAAATCCAGTTGGTCTACATTGGCATCGATTGGGCAGTTGTCTTCCGTATCCTGCACACCATCACTGTCCGAGTCTTCACCTCGTGTCGGGTCATAAGGCCAGGCATCGACATCATCGGGCACACCGTCATTGTCATCATCAGGATCGGCATTGTCGCCAAGTGCATCGCCATCACTGTTCGCGCTCTCGGTGGGGTCGCGCGGATACAGGTCAAGATCATCTGGCACACCGTCATTGTCATCATCGGCATCAAGATTGTCTGCCACACCATCGAGGTCGGCATCAAACAAATTGCTCAGCCGGACAGAGTGTACATTCGCGGTACCAAGACCCGTAGCCATATAGTTGAAAAAGTGTTCGCTAGTGCCCAGCAGGGCCTTGTTGTCACTGAGCAGCCCGGACAGGCTCATGCCGGCGACTTGCGAATCTGCGTCATCAACCTTGCCATCATTGTTCGTATCCAACACGCGCTCATCCAGCAGCGAGCCATCGCGCGGATCAACATACAACAACATACTCTGGAAAGACTGCACCAGCGGTGGTGACAAAAACGGCGCAAAGGCCGTGAACGACAACACCCTGTCATGCAACACAGGCTGCCCGGTGAAACGCATACCATTGAGGCTGCCATTGATCGCCAGGTTGATATACCAGCCACGTTGCCCGGCGCTGTAATTCACCGCATTGGTACTGACCGGCAGCCACGTGCCCAGTGGCGCGCCGATGGACTGCTGCACAAGTGATGACCGGCTGGCCGTCGTTCCCTGATCGAGCACGCCGTAAAACGTGTTGACCACAGGCAAGCCGGGGCCAGTGACATACTGGTTATCTGTTGTCTCGAAATACTTGCCGGTGCCGAAATACACCATCGTGCCAGGCATGTTCGCCAACGAACCCAACGCGATCTCGCCAGTGACCGGTTGCGGCACCCCAGTCGTATCGGTAGCGGCAAAGACCTTGTGGTGAAGTTGCCACTGGGCCGCGCTGGTACCGGACACATCGAAGTGCCAGATATTGCCTTGCAAGTCTGCACCATAGATTGCTGTGATCGTCTGGTTTGCGTCACGCAACACCTGCACCGACATCATGCCATTCGGTGACAGAGCATCCCCCACAGCAGTATCGATTTTCTTGAGCAACTTGCCACTGAACAGATTCACTATGAACAGCTGCGCCCGGTCACCACCACTGTCCGCCCCATTGCCGAAAATCGCCACCCATTGCCCATTCTGCATGCGACCGATCACCGGCTTGCTGAAGGTGTAGCCGAGCTCTGGATGGCTGAACTCCCATTGCACATCGGCAGGAGTAAAGCTCGTGTCGGTGACATCCAGCGCGAAGACACTGCGGCCACCGGCGCCAAGGCCCCCGACCAGCATGCTGCGCCAGCTGCCACCTCTGAACGCATCGCCTGCGGCCAGTTTTCCATCAACAAAAGCGCGATGCGTATAAGACGGTTGCGACAATGCATGCAGTTTCTTGTCAGCCGTTTCTCCGGCATCGCGGACACCGTCTTCATTGGCATCCTGCCAGCTGGCGTACACCCCTGCCGGGATATAGGACAACTGCTCTGCGCCATTGTCGGCACGCAGGCCATGCAACTGGCCGTCATTGGCGCCGAAATAGACCATGGCGGGGCGCAACGTTTTCTGGCTGACAAAATACGGGTAGAGCAATGCACCGGTGCAACCAACGCCAGCATCATAGCTTTGGCCATCCGCTGTGAAACAGGGATCCGGCATGCTGGCATAGCCCTGGTCTTCCCGCCCGACGTACAACAGGTTCGTGTTCTGCAGATCTCCGAGCAGGCCGACGCTGCGGTCGCGGAATCCGGCAACCGGATTGCCCTGCAACCAGCTGACGACGTTCGGATCATGGTTGAGGTCCGCCTGCTGCTCTGCCGTCAGATTGGCATAACCAAACGAGACACCGGCACCAAGCGCAGGGTTCCAGGTCAGCATCGCGCCCCTGCTCGCCGCCGTGATGGTCTGCCTGGCGCGCCAGTCCACGGACGGATCCGGCTGGCCCGAGACAGGATCAATCGCATAACTCGCCAGCTCGCCAAACCGCTGCTGGTCCAGCGTCAGCAAGAGACCCGGCACAAACAGCCGGGTTGCCGGGGAGGCGATGGCGGTATTCAGCACCGGTGCCGGAGCGCGCAACAGCGACGACTCGCCATAATTCCAGTCGGCCAGTACCGGCGTTGCCAGCAGGAGTAACACTGGCAGCCTGAGTGCCGCCGGCAAGCGAATGGTCATGGAGGGCATCCTTTCTTTATTCTGTTGGTCAAGAGCTGATTATAGCGGCTTATGCTATCGGCTAGCCCCGCCGCAAGCGCAAGGCATTGGTGATCACCGACACCGAACTCAGGCTCATCGCAAACGCGGCGATCATCGGCGACAACAGCCAGCCCGTCAGCGGGTACAGCAGACCGGCCGCGAGCGGCACACCGAGCGCGTTGTAGCACAGCGCGAAGCCGAGGTTCTGTTTCATGTTGCGCACGGTAGCGACGGACAGTGCGCGCGCTTCGGCAATGCCGCGCAAATCGCCCTTCACCAGCGTGACCTGCGCGCTGTGCATCGCCACATCGGTGCCAGTGCCCATCGCGATACCGATATCCGCCTGTGCCAGTGCCGGCGCATCGTTGATGCCGTCACCGGCCATCGCCACCACGGCGCCGCTGCGCTGCAGCGTTTGCACCAGTGCGAGTTTGTCAGCCGGCGTCGCCTCGCCGTGCACTTCAGCAATGCCGAGCTGGCTGGCAATGGCCTGTGCCGTGGCACGGCTGTCGCCGGTCGCCATCACCACGCGCACGCCGGCCGCTTGCAAGGCTTGCAGCGCTTCGGCCGTGGTCGGCTTCACCGGATCGGACACCGCCAGCAAGCCGGCCAGCGCGCCATCCACCGCGAGGAACATCACACTGGCCCCGCGCTGACGCAGGCGGTCCGCTTCACTCGCCAACCCGGCCGCAACCACCACACCGTGTTGTGCCAGCAGGGCGCTATTGCCCAGTACGAGCATTTTGCCCTGCACCTTGCCGGTCACACCGAGCCCGGCCACCGCCGCGAAATGGCACGGCGCCTGCAATGGCAACTGCTGCTCGCGCGCTGCCTGCAGCAGTGCCGCCGCCAGCGGATGCTCGCTACCCTGCTCCAGGCTGGCCGCCAGCTGCAACAGTGTTGCCGCGCTGGTATCACCGACCGGGATCGCTGTTTCGAACACCGGCTTGCCTGCCGTGAGTGTGCCGGTCTTGTCGACGACGAGCGTGTCGATGCGGCCGAGATGCTCGATCGCTGCCGCATCGCGGAACAGTATGCCGCGCTGCGCCGCACGACCGGTGGCGACCATCACCGACATCGGCGTGGCAAGGCCCAGCGCACACGGGCAGGCAATGATCAGCACGGCGACCGCGTTGATGAAACCGTATAGCCAGCCCTGTGCCGGCACGAGCAGGCCCCAGGCAAAAAATGCCAGTACTGCGACGCTGACCACCGCCACGACAAAATAGCCCGCCACCACATCGGCGAGACGTTGCAACGGCGCCTTCGAGCGCTGCGCCTGCGCGACCAGTTGCACGATCTGCGACAACACGGTCTGTGCACCGACCTTGTCGGCGCGCATCACCAGTGAGCCGGCTGTGTTCAGCGTGGCACCGATCAGTGCATCACCGGCCTGCTTCGCCACCGGCAACGGCTCGCCAGTCAGCATCGACTCGTCGACCGCGCTATGGCCATCCAGCACCACACCATCGACCGGGATTTTTTCACCGGGCCGCACGCGCAAACGGTCGCCCACCTGCACCTCGGCCAACGGCACATCGCGCTCGCTGCCGCCAGCGTCCAGCCGGCGCGCGGTCTTGGGTGCTAGGCCGAGCAGGCTGCGAAGCGCGGCGGAGGTCGCGGAACGCGCTTTCAGTTCCAGCAACTGGCCAAGCAAGGTCAGCGAGATGATGACGACGGCCGCCTCGAAATAGACACCGACCTGGCCATGCTGGTGGAAACTCGCCGGAAACAGCTGCGGCGCGACCGTCGCCAGCACGCTGTAGCCAAACGCTGCGCCGGTGCCGGTGGCAATCAGCGTCCACATGTTCGGGCTAGCGTGGCGCAGCGAATCCACAGCGCGCACGAAAAACGGCTGCCCGGCCCATAACACCACCGGCGCCGACAGCAACAGTTCGACCCACGGCTGCACGCCCGGCGCAAACAGCGTGACAGCATGGCCCGACATCGCCAGCGCAGTCACGATCAGTGTCAGCGGCAGCGTGAACCAGAAGCGGCGCCGGAAATCGCGCAGCTCGGGATTCTCCTCCTCTGCCAGCGTCGGCAACATCGGCTCCAGTGCCATGCCGCACTTCGGGCAGGTGCCGGGCCCGTCCTGCACGATCTCGGGATGCATCGGGCAGGTGTATTGCGCACCCTCGATGACGACAGGCGCCGCTGCCGCGGGCGGGTGATGGTGACAGCAACTGGGGGTTTGCTCAGCCAATGCCATTCTCCTCAGAACAATGCGTTTCAGAACAACAGCCGCACACCGGCCGTGATGATCCGGTCTGTGCGATGCTCTCCATCGGCCACCGCGATATCCGCCGTCTCACCGAACTGCTTTTCCGCACTGATCGCGATATACGGCGCGAACTGGCGCGTGATCTCGTAGCGCAGCTGCAGGCCGATGGTGGCATCCGATACACCGGAACCAACCTCCAGTTCCTTGACGTCCTGCGCATAGGCATTCATCTCGAGGTACGGTTGCAGGATCAGTTTCTGCGTGAGCAACCAGTCGCGCTCCACGTGCAGGCGTGCACTCACGTCGCCGTCTTCGCTGACAAACAGGTGCGCTTCCGTCTCGACAAAGTACGGCGCCAGCCCGGTAAAGCCCGTCACGAAATAGCCGGTGGAAACCGGCCGGTTGTCATAGCGCACCCCGGCCTGCACATCCCAGAAGGTATCCAGGTTGTAGCTGTAGAGCGCCCAGCTTTCGCTGCTCTCCGTGTCGTGGTCCGCCAGCTCGCCTTCGCTTTTCAGCCACAACTTGTGGTTGTCGCCACCGACCCAGCCATCGAGATCCCAGCTCGCGGCCGATTCGCCGGCGCGGCTGTCACCGGCAGCGAGTTCGAGGCGGAAGGCATGGAAAACGGTCATATCTTCATGCGCCTGCGCAGCAAACGCACAGGGCAACATCAGCGCAGGGAGCAGTGTTCTAGTGGACATGGCGCGGCTCCTTCGTGGCATTCGCCGGCGCAGCGGGCAATGGACGACCTTCGTCGAGCTTCGCCACCACCACCTTGTTCATCATGCCGCTGCTCATGTGGTAGAGCAGGTGGCAGTGGAAGGCCCACTCACCGGGTTCGTCGGCCGTCACCAGTACCGAATACGATTGCCCCGGCGGCACGGTCACCACGGTCTTGTCGGGCAGTTTTTCCGCCGGCTGCCCGTTGGCGAGTTGCACGAACATGCCGTGCAGGTGCATCGGGTGCGCCATCATGCTCTCGTTGACGA
>CALMIC010000015.1 GCA_937864065.1 uncultured Cellvibrionales bacterium
CCTATCGCATTGAGGCTTCGCCTGCCTTTGTCATGAAGGTCAATCTTCCCTCGCCGGAACTGGCAGCCCTGTTTCACTCAAGCAGGGCACGGCGTGCCGCCTTCATCACCGCCTGTAACCCTGCCAGCCAGCCATTGTCGGCAACGGAAAATCACCAGCGCCAGGCGCTGCTGCTGCAGTGCATCGAACAGCTGGGGCTGCACTGGCTGCCGGGTCGCGGCGAGGATCCCGCTGGTGAGTGGCCGGGCGAGGACAGTTTCCTCGTACTCGGGATAGAAAAAGAAACTGCCTGCGGGTTAGGCAGGCAGTTCGGGCAGAACGCGATCGTTTTCTGCGACAGCGGTGCCGTGCCGCAGCTGGTAGTGCTCTAGCACTCAGATATCCGGCAGGTTGCGACCGTAGAAAATCTCGTGCATCTCCTTGTCGAGCTTGTTGGTGATGCGCTTGATGTCATTGCCGGTCAGGTTGTCAGTCGTGGTGCCGAACAGGTAGTGGTTCAGGTCAAAATCGTTCAGCATCATCTTCGTGTGGAAGATGTTCTCCTGGTACACATTCACGTCGATCATCTTGTACAGCGACTCGATGTCATCGGTGAAATAGTTCTGGATAGACGTGATCTCGTGGTCGATGTAGTGCTTCTTGCCGTGCACGTCGCGGGTGAAGCCGCGCACACGGTAGTCGACCGTCACGATGTCGGAATCCAGCTGGTGGATCAGGTAGTTCAGCGCCTTCAGCGGCGAGATGATGCCGCAGGTCGACACCTCGATATCCGCCCGGAAGGTGCAGATGCCTTCGTTGGGGTGCGTCTCGGGGTAGGTGTGCACGCAGATGTGGCTCTTGTCCAGGTGGGCAGCGATGATCTCGACCGGCCCCGGCGACTCGGTGGTATCCACTTCGTCCTTCACTGGTTCCTCAGCCACCAGCATGGTGACTGACGCCCCCTGCGGGTCGTAGTCCTGGCGGGCGATATTGAGGATGTTGGCGCCGATGATCTGGCACACCTCGGTCAGGATCTCGGTGAAGCGCTCGGCGTTGTACTTCTCGTCGATGTAACGGATGTACTCGGCCTTCTGCTCTGGCGTCTCGGCGTAGCAGATGTCGTAGATGCAGAAGCTCAACGACTTGGTCAGGTTGTTGAAGCCCTGTAACTTGAGCTTGTTCGGCATGGCGACCTCCGCAACAGGTAAGCGACCCTCAAGGCGCGGCATAATGCGCTATTCTGGCCGACAGTCAAGACCGCCAGATGACAGCAGACCCATGACCCCCAACACCCGCATCCTGCTCGGCGCCGCTGCCGGCATCCTGCTGGGCCTTGCCTTCGCCCGGCTCGGCCCCGCCTCCGACCTGACCCACCACGGCCTGTTCATCCTGGGCCTGGTCAGCACGGTGTTCATCGGGCTGCTGAAGATGGTCATGGTGCCGCTGGTCTTTACCTCGATAGCGGTCGGCGTTGCCCAGCTGCAAAGCCATCACCAGATGCACCGGGTGTGGGTAACAACCCTCGTCTTTTTTGCCTGCACTGCAGCCATCGCCGTCGCGCTGGGGATTGCCATCATGCAGTGGTTCCGCCCCGGCGACGGCCTGCAGCTGGACATGTTCCGCGACGCCATCGCCGGCCAGCCAACGGCTGCCGGTATGAGCCTGGCCGATTTCCTCGGCAAGTTCACCAGTGGCCTGTTCACCAACCCGGTCACGGCGATGGCCCAGGGCAACATCATGGCCGTACTGGTGTTTGCCCTGCTGACCGGCGTTGCGCTGGTCACTGGCGGCGAACGCTACCGGCACCTGCAGGCGCTGCTGACGGAGCTGTTCAACCTGATGATGCACATGGTCGACTGGATCATGCGGCTGGCGCCTTATGGCATCTGCGCCCTGCTGGCGAAGCTGGTCGCCACGCAGGACATGGCCCTGTTCGGCAGCCTCGGCTATTTCATGGCGGTGGTCAGCGCCTCCACCCTGTTCCATGGCATCGTGATCCTGCCGCTGTTGCTATGGCTGCTGGCGCGGGTGTCGCCGCTGGCACTGTGGCGCGGTGCGCGCCCCGCCCTGCTGACTGCTTTTGCTACCAGCTCCAGTGCCGCGACACTGCCGGTCACCCTGAATTGCCTCGAACGGGACATGGGAGTGCAGCGCGACATCGCCAACTTCGTCGCACCACTCGGCGCGCAGGTCAACATGGATGGCACCGCGCTCTACGAAGCCGCAGCCGCGCTGTTCATCGCGCAGTTGTGCGGGCTGGAATTGTCATTGGGCCAGCAACTGGTCGTCTGCCTGACATCCATGCTGGCCGCTGTCGGCGCACCGGGCATCCCGAGCGCTGGCATGGTGACGATGGTGATGGTGCTACAGGCCGTCGGCCTGCCGGCGGAAGCCATTGCGATCCTGCTGCCTATTGACCGTGTACTTGACACGATCCGCACCACGGTCAATGTCGAAGGTGACATCGTCGGCAGCCTGGTGGTGCAGGAAATCGCCAAATAGCGGAACACCTGTCATTCGCTCACCGGGAAATCGGCAATGAAGTTGTGGCCCAGCGCAATCGTGTTGGCGAGCAACGCTTCGTCATATGGCTTCGCCGCCACCCTGCCCCACACGGGCGCAGGCCAGGCCGCATCGCCCTCGAAACGCGCAATCACATGCACATGCAGTTGCGGCACCATGTTGCCGAGCGCACCGATGTTCATCTTCTTCGCGCCGGTATTTTGCTGCAGGTATTCGGCCAGGCTGTTGGTTTCGCGCAGCAGCTGTTGCTGTTCGTCCTCAGCCAGCTCATACCATTCCCGCTTGCCGGCACGGCGTGGCACCAGCACGAACCACGGGTAGTTGGCATCATTCATCAGCAGTAACAGGCTCAACGGCAGCTCACCGATGAGCGTGCAATCTTTCTGCAATTGTTCGTGCAAGGCAAACATGGTCACTCCCGTCAGATGAAGTTACTATCCCTGGTCAGCGCGAGTTCAGGCCACTCGCCGAGGATGATCGTCTGGTAATTGGCCCAGCCGACTACATCACCGTCGGTCACACGGATGATGCAATCGCGGATCTGGTGGATTTCTTTTGCCACTTCGAATTGCGAGCAGTCGGCGATGTATTCGCCTTCCACATGCAATTCCCCGCGCCAGCTGCCATGGTGAAAACCCTTGTAGCCGAAGTACAGCCCGGTGCCGAGATGGAAACCGGTATCCCCGACCACTTCAACCTGCAGGCTCCGCTCCCGACCGTCCTGCTCAATGAAATGCAGCAGGCCGCCTTTCAGGCGCCGGTTGGTACTGTCATAGGCCAGCTCCGGCACCAGCGTGCGGAAAGCTGTGCGCGTGCCGTCAGGCCGCTCTTCGCCGCCGTGGAATACCGGGTCAAAACCCGGGAAGTTGATGTTCAGGTAAAAATGGTGGAGCGAATACTGCGAGCCATCCGGCTTCTCGAACCGCATCGGGCTCCAGAGGAAATGCATCGGCAACTGTGACGAATCGATACCGGGCATCAGGTCCAGCGGCTCGTTACCCACCCCGTAACGCACACCCCAGGAGTGGTCGCGCGTCATGCACCACTCCTCCGGCGTGATCTCGTGCCGCACACCATCCACCTTGACCCAGCCGCTCGCGGTTCCAACCTGGTGATAACGGCACAAGTCGGTTTCCGTGCGGAAACCGAAAGTCTGCCGGCGGAACTCGTGGTTTTCCAGAAACGGCGGCATGACCGAGCCGTCGAGTAGCACATCGAAACTGATCGGCTGTGCCTCATTCTCCTCGAGGCGGATGCGGATTTTTTTCAGCGGCTCGATCACCTCGTAATGGATCGGGCCGACGCTGATCAGGTCCGGCGTCGGGAACAGCATGCGACTGGCACGCACCGTCCATTGCCCGACACCGCGCGAGACACCGGCATAACCGTCCATCACGTTGCGATTGAGGTACTTGCCCAGGCCCCAACCGATCTGCAACGCGCCGTCTTTCCTGAAGATCGAACCGCAGACTTTCTCGGTCCAGCTGCGGTCACTCTGGGATACGGACGCAAAGGTGTCGGCTATCTGGTGGTTGAAGCCTTCGTCGGAAGGCACAAGCATCGAGTCGCTGCGTGACATGGCAAAAGCTGCTCCCTGGGCTGATCGTACGCTATGATGGCAGCATATTTTTGCAGGGTACAGGACCCACCATGGAACAACACATTTATGACTGGCTCCTGCAAGGCGTGTTTGCTGCTGCTGCTGCCTTCTTCCTGATCCTGATGTTTGTCTCGGCACCCTACGGCAAGCAGGAGCGTGAGGGTTGGGGACCGGGCGTCAACATGCGCTTCGGCTGGTTCATCCTCGAGTTGCCCTCATTTGCCTGCATGCTGTGGTTCTACTGGCAAGGGGAGCACCGCCTCGCCGCTGCACCGTTACTGCTGTTCACACTATTCGAGATCCACTACTTTCACCGCACTTTCATCTACCCACTACAGCTGCGGGTGAAACCGGGGGCAAGATACCGGGTTATCCTGCTGTTGTTTGGCATGGTGTTCAATGCAGCCAACGGCGCACTGAATGGCTGGTTCCTGTCACAACTAGGCACCCACCTGCACAACAGCAGCTGGCTCAGCGACCCGCGCTTCATCATCGGTATCATGCTGTTTGCCGGCGGCTTTGCACTGGCAAAACAATCGGATGCCATCCTGCGCAACTTGCGGCAACCGGGAGAAAGCGGCTACAAGATCCCCTACGGTGGCGGCTACCGCTTTGTGTCCTGCCCCAATTACCTTGGCGAGATCCTGCAGTGGACCGGCTTTGCCGTTGCCGGCTGGTCGCTACCGGCCCTCGCCTTTGCCTGCTTCACCGCTGCCAACCTGATACCGAAAGCACTGTCATCACATCGCTGGTACCGTGAGCATTTCGGCGATTACCCGCCTGGCCGCAAGGCCATCATTCCCTTCCTGCTCTGATCAGTCGTCCATACCCAGTTTCTTCAGCCGGTAGCGCAACTGGCGAAAGGAAATACCCAGCTTCTGTGCCGTGGCTGTCTTGTTCCAGCGGTTGGCTTCTAGCGCGCGGGTGATGATGCCGCGCTCGATGTTTTCCAGATAGGTATCCAACTCCGTCACACCGGCAGGGATTTCGATAGCGCCGGGGTCAGGGATCAGCGAGGTTTCATCCTGGACCTCGCCCAGATGCAGGTCGCCCGCATGGATGGTGTCTGCGTCACACAGCGTGTAGGCACGCTCGAGGATGTTCTCCAGCTCCCGGACGTTGCCGGGAAACTCATAGCGCAGCAATGCTGTCCTGGCATCTTCACTGAGCCTGGCTGGCGGCATCTGCATCTCATGTGCGAACTGGTCGAGAAAGCGTTCAGCCAGCAGCAGGATGTCATTGCCCAGCTCACGCAAAGG
>CALMIC010000016.1 GCA_937864065.1 uncultured Cellvibrionales bacterium
ACAGCTCGCTGCTGGTGTCGGCAACGGCGGCCGCGTAGGAGAAACAGATGCCGACCAGCAGGCCGAGCAGCAGCACGACGCAGCCGTGGAACGCCAGTCGGGCCTGGGTGTGTGGGGCAGTGTTCATGGCGCGGTTCTCCCGGGGTGAGGTCTGGCATGGGCCATGATAATGGCATCGCGTTACGACATTATCAATAAATATGTCGCATCAATATGACATTAATCTGTTTATGTCATATCATGGGCCTTCCCCCAGACCTGCAGATACCTGGACATGACGGCCGTTGCCCCCCTGCCGGTGGACCGCTACCCCAGCCACGACGAGCAGGTGCGCCAGCGCCTGCAGGATGCCGCGATTGCCTGCCTGCGCGAGCAGGGCTTCAACAAGGTGACGATGCGCCACATCGGCGAGCGGGCCGGGCTGGTGCGGCAGACGGTGTACAACTATTACCGCAGCAAGCACGAGGTGCTCGCCGCCGCCTTCATGCGCGAAGGCATGGCACTGGCGCAGGACGTGGCCCGGCATATCCGGCAGATCGAAGGCGTGGACAACCGGTTTGTCGAGGGATTCCTGTACGTGGTGGAACAGTTCCCGCGCAACCCGGTGCTGGCCCTGGTGCTGGAACCGGGCAGTGATTTCCTGGCGCGGGTGGGCATGAGTTACTGGCCCTTCAGCGAGATCGGCCGGGTGGCGTTTGCCGAGATTTTCCAGCAACATCCGGCGCTGGCGGCGCAGGCCGAGGAAATTTCCGAACACTGGTCGCGCAACGCCATGTCCTTTCTCACCTTGCGCGGGCCCACCGAGCGCAGCCGCGAAGCGCTGGCTGCCTATGTCCGGCGGCGGCTGTTGCCGGGATTGCAACTGAACGTTTGACACACCGAGGAGACGCACGATGGCCCAGTTCGATTACGTGAAGAAAAAACGCGAGGAAGTGGACGAGATCCCGGCGAAGGCCGTGCCGTTCGTGCGCAAGGTGATGAAGTTCTACACCCGCCTCAACGTATGGGTGTTCAAGAAAAGCAACGGCCGGCTGATGAACAAGTTTCCCGGCGGCGCGCCGATCTGCCTCGTCGGCATGACCGGCCGCAAGAGCGGCAACCGCCGCGAGGTGATGCTGATCCACCTGCCGTACGGCGAGCAGAAACTGCTGGTGGCCTCACAGGGTGGCCTGGATTTTGACCCGGTGTGGTACAAGAACATCATGGCCAACCCGCAGGTGGACATCATGGCCGATGGCGTGCAGCGCCATTACAGCGTGAAACAGGCCACGCCGGACGAAAAGCGCGCGCTGTGGCCGCACCTGCTGTCGCTGTACCCGGATTTCGACGAGTACCAGGCGCGCACCGATCGCGATATTCCGGTGCTCATCTGTACGCCGGTGTAATCATGCGCAGTCGCAGTCAGGCGGCCATTCCACTGGCCATCATCGCTTTGCTGGCCGGTTGCAGCACCGGTGCCGGGTTCGAGCAGACAGCATTGCCGGAACGCATCGACTACCAATGTGCCAACAGCCGGGTGCTGAAAGTCAAACGCCTGCCGAAGCAGCGTGCGGTAGCGGTACAGCTTGGCGAGGCGCAGGTCGTCACATTGCCGCGCTTGCAGAGCGCCGCGCAGGAAAAGTATGGCGATGGCCGCTACACGTTGTACCTGCAAGGCGAGCGCGCGATGCTGGAAGACAGCGGACAGGTGCTGTTTGGCCGCTGCCAGGCCGGTCCGTTACCGAAACGGGTAGTCGACGGTTTCACGCCTGACTGACGCTGTCCAGCCTTCTCAACACCAGCGTCAGGATCTTGTATTCGGTGACGATGGCATCGTCCTGGTTCAGCAGGGTGATCAGGGTGGTGACGATGCCGCGGTCGGGTTTCGACTGCGACACGCGCTTGTCGATGATCTCGGTGCGCAGGCGCAGCACATCGCCGGCGCAGACCGGCAGCGGGAAGCGCACGTCCTGCCAGCCGAGCCCGGCAATTGCCGCGACCGGGCGCTCCATCATCGTGTGGCTCAGCTTGATGCTGATGGCGATGTTGTGGGCGCCCGACGAGAACAGCTGGCCGATCGGTGTCATCGCCGCCACGGCCTCGTCGAGGTGGAACGGCATCGGGTCCCATTCGCCAGCGAAACGCTTGATGTCGTCGGCGGTCACCGGATAGGTGGCGGACGATTGCATGACCTCATGCAGCTGGATGTCTTCGAAGTACAGCATCGCGGGATTCCGTCAGGACAATCCGGCATAAATACCGCAAGCCTTGCCTTCTGTCATTCCATCCCCACTTTCCCGCTAACGAGGAAGCCGTGGAGCGCCCATGCCTGACAGCCTGCATATCGTTTGCCCCGCCTGCCTGGCCGTGAACCGCGTGCCGGCGGCGCACTGGGCGCGCAGGACATTGTGCGCTGGGTGCAGCAACAGCTTTAATGGTGGGATCCGGAGGCTGCCGCCAGGCAAAGAGGTCCCGTGAACAACCCCGTCTGTTTCATTTCCCACGGCGGCGGCCCGCTGCCGTTGTTTGACGATGCCGCCCACCGCGAGCTGGTGGCCGTGTTGCAGCAACTGGCCGGGTGCATCGGCCGGCCGTCAGCGATCCTCATCATCAGCGCCCACTGGGAGGCCGCCCAGCCGACCGTGACCACGGCTGTCCGGCCAGGCCTGTTGTACGACTACTACGGCTTCCCCGACGAGGCCTACCGCGTGCGCTACCCGGCACCGGGCTCGCCGGCGTTGGCGGAAACGGTGTGTGAGTGCCTGCATACAGCCGACTTCACGCCGGCGCGCGATGCACAGCGCGGGCTGGACCACGGTGTGTTCGTGCCGCTGACGCTGATGTACCCGGCGGCCGATATCCCCTGCGTGCAGCTGTCTCTGCTCGGCGACCTCGACCCGGCGCGGCATATCGCCCTCGGCCGCGCGCTGGCGGCGCTGCCGCCGTCCAACACACTGGTGCTCGGTTCCGGTTTCTCTTTCCACAACATGCGCGCCTTCATGGCGGCCTCACCCGACACGCAGGCGCAGAACCGCGCCTTCGAGGACTGGCTGGTGCAGACCTGCAGCAACCCGGCGCTGGACGAAGCGACCCGGGCGCAGCGGCTGGCGGGGTGGGCGCAGGCCCCGGGCGCACGTTTCTGCCACCCGCGCGAGGAGCACCTGCTGCCGCTGCATGTGTGCTATGGCGCGGCCGGACGGGCGGCGCGCGAGGTGTTGCGCTTCCGTGTCTACGGTGTCGAGACCAGCGCCTACCTCTGGTAAGGGCGCTGGCGGCGGAGCTCAGGGATTGGCCGGGGCTGCGGCGGCCGGCGGCTCGGGCAGGTCGATGATGCCGAAGTGGTCCAGCGCCAGCAGCCAGCCGACCGACAGCACCATGAACAGCACCAGGTGGACCAGGCTGAAACGCAGCAGCTGGCCGGTCGGCATGAAGGCGAGCTGCTCGTCCTGCGCGATCTGCTCGCGTGAGCGCTGGCTGCCCTCGGCGATGCCGCGTGCGGCAAACGAGTAGGCCAGCGGGATCACCATCTGCGGGAAATCCTGCGGGATGAACGGGATCAGTGACAGCAGCGCGATGACGAAAGCGATGCCCCAGCGCACCACCAGCTCGGCGCCGACGGCGTTGCCGAGCGCGTCGTAGTTGTGCTTCAGCGCCAGCACGGTGGCCACCGGCCCGCCGATGAAGGCGACGGCGAGGATCTGGTTGGGCGAATACAGCGGCGTGGGCATGGTGACCTCGGCAAACGGCGAGGCCGCCATTGTAGCGGCTCAGCGCTGCCGGCCGCGTGGCGGCTTGCCGAACAACAGGCCGTACACCTCGCGGAAATGACCGGCGAAATGCACTGTGAGCCCCTGGCGCAGATAGTCCGGCAGTTCGTCGAAGTCCTTGCGGTTGGCCGCCGGCAGCACCAGCGTGCGCAGCCCGGCGCGGCGCGCCGCCACCACCTTTTCGCGGATGCCGCCCACCGCCAGCACCTGCCCGGTCAGCGTCAGCTCACCGGTCATCGCCACCGGCTGGTTGACGGGCCGGTCGAGCGCCAGTGACAGCAGCGCCGTGGCCATCGTCACACCGGCGCTGGGGCCGTCCTTCGGCGTGGCGCCTTCCGGCACGTGCAGGTGGATCATCGATTCGTCGAAAAATTTCTCGTCGGCGCCGAAGTCCGCGAGGTGCGACATCACATAGCTGTAGGCGATCTCGGCCGATTCCTTCATCACGTCGCCGAGCTGGCCGGTGAGGCGGAAGCCGCGCGTCAGCGTGTGGATGCGCGAACACTCGACCGGCAGTGTCGCACCGCCGAGCGCTGTCCACGCCAGCCCCGTCACCACGCCGACCGCGCGCGCCGGCACCTCCGGCTGGAAGCGCGGCTGGCCGAGCAGCGCGAGCACCTCGGCCGGCGTCAGGCGGATTTTCAGTGCCGGGTCTTGCAGCAGTTTGACCGCCGACTTGCGCACCAGCGCGGCGAGCTGCTTCTCCAGGTTGCGCACACCGGCCTCGCGTGCATAGCCCTCGATCACCGCGCGGATCGCCGGCGTGGTGATGGTGAGGCGGCCTTTCGGGATGTGGTTGCGCGCCAGCAGGCGCGGCCACAGGTGGTGGCGGGCAATGGCCAGTTTTTCCTCGGTGATGTAGCCGGCGAGGCGGATCACTTCCATGCGGTCGAGCAGCGGCGCCGGGATCGTGTCGAGCTGGTTAGCGGTGCAGATGAACAGCACCTGCGACAGGTCGAGGCGCAGGTCGAGGTAGTGGTCGAGGAAATCGCTGTTCTGCTCCGGGTCCAGCACTTCGAGCAATGCCGAGGCCGGGTCGCCCTGGTAGCTCGCGCCGAGCTTGTCGATCTCGTCGAGCATGATGACCGGGTTCATCGTCTGCACGTCTTTCAGTGCCTGCACCAGCTTGCCGGGCAGCGCGCCGATGTAGGTGCGGCGGTGGCCCTTGATCTCGGCCTCGTCGCGCATGCCGCCGAGGCTGAAACGGTAGAACGGACGGCCGAGTGCGTCGGCGATCGACTTGCCGATCGATGACTTGCCGACACCGGGCGGGCCGACCAGCAGCACGATGGTGCCGGCGAGGCTGCCGCGGAAACGGCCGACGGCCAGCAGTTCGCTGATGCGTTCCTTCACGTCGTCGAGGCCGTTATGCTGCGCGTCGAGCACCTGGCGGGCGCGCGCGATGTCGAGGTGGTCCTCGCTGGTGACACCCCACGGCACACTGGTTGCCCAGTCGAGGTAGTTGCGCGTCACCGCGTATTCCGGTGAACCGGTTTCCAGCACCGACAGTTTCTGCAGCTCCTCGTCGATGCGGCGCTGCGCGGCGGCCGGCACCGTCTTGCCTGCCAGCCGCTGGCTGAAGGTGTCGGCGTCGCTGTCGCGGTCATCGCGGGTGATGCCGAGTTCGCGCTGGATTTCCTTCAGTTGCTCGCGCAGGAAAAACTCGCGCTGGTGTTCCTGGATATTCTCGTTGACCTGTTCGCGGATGCGACTCTGCAGCTCGGCCACGTCGCGCTCCTTCTTCAGCAGCAGTAACACCTTTTCCAGGCGCGGCAGCAGCGGCACCGTGTCGAGGATGTGCTGCAGCTCCGGGCCTTTGGCGCTGGTCAGCGCGGCGGCGAAATCGGCCAGCTGCGCCGGCTGGTTCGGGGTGAAATGGCCGATGTACTGCTTCAGTTCCTCGCCGTACAGCGGGTTCAGTGGCAGCAATTCCTTCACGGCATTGATGATGGCGAGCGCATAGGCGCGCACTTCGTCGCTGGCCGGGGCCTCGGCATTCTCCGGGTAGTCCACCTCGACCAGGTAGGGCGGCACTTCGCTGAGCCAGCGGCGGATGCGGAAGCGCTTCAGCCCCTGCACGATCATCTGCAGGTGGCCATCGGCCGTCTGCGCGCGGTGGATGCGCACGGCACAGCCGATCGCCGGGGTGGAAGCGGGGTCGATATGCTCCGGGTCCTGCTCGTCGCAGAACAGCAGGCCCATGAACGGCGTCCCGGTGTCGCGCAGTTTCTCCACCGTGCTGTCCCACGGCTCGCGCTTGAGGATCACCGGCTGCACCTGGCCGGGGAACACCGGCCGGCCGGACACCGGCAGCAACACCAGCGTGGCAGGCAGCTGCTTGTCGGGGATGATGAGGCCAGTCTGGCCGGGGCTGTTGCTGTCAGCCTCGTCTGGACGGATCAGTTCACCGTCCTTTGCTTGGTCGGGCATGGGGATGTCCTGTCAGTGCCGGGTACACCAGCAATGTGTAGGCGCTGGGGCGGGATTTCAATCGCAGCGCTGCGGCGGCCGGCAGGGCAGCTGGCAGGGGGGAGCCTGTGATACGCTGGCGACGGTTTTTCCCCTGACAACAGGCTCCGACGTCGCCATGTGGTTCCAGCAGTCCCTCAGCCGCAAGATCTTCCTGGTCAACTTCACGCTGATCGTGGTTTGTGTGGTGGCCGTGGCGTTCATGACGATGCGCATGTCGCGCAATTTCGTCATCGACAACAGCCTGCAGGCGCTGGCCGAGATCTGCGACCTCAAGCTCGCCGAGCTGGAACGCTACAGCGCCGCCAATCCCGATGCGTCGCTGGAGCCGCTGGTCAACACCAATGGCGAGGGCGAGCGCAGCATCCGCCTGCTCGACATGGCCGACCCGCTGGTGGCCGCGCTGGGCGGCGAGGCACAACAGAAACTGCAGGCCGGCGAGCCGGGCACCGCACGCTACGACAGCGCCGACGGCAGCGAAATGGTCGCCGCCTATGCCATGTTCGATAACGGCCTGACGCAACAAGTGCTGCTGGTGGAGCAGCCCTACGCCGTCATCATCGAGCCGGTGGCGCGTGTACGCCGCTACGTGGCCGCGCTGTGCATTGTGCAGATCCTGCTGATCGGCGCGATCACGCATTATTTTTTCCGCCGCACCGTGTTGCGGCCGGTGCTCGCCCTGCGCGATGCCGCACGCGACCTGCATGCCGGCGAGGGCGATGTGACACGCCGCATCAGTTTCAGCGCCAGCGATGAGCTTGGTGACACCGCCGCTGCGTTCAACGGCTTCCTCGACAAGTTGCAGAACGTGGTGCGCGACGTGGCGGAGAGTGTCGAGAGTGTCAATGACGCCGCCGCGCGCATCCGCATCAACATCGTGCACCTGACCGACAGCGCCACCGCCCAGGCCGCCAGTGTCGAACAGACCAGTGCCTCGCTGGAGGAAATCGGTGTGACGATCAGCCAGAACGCGGACAAGGCGGGCGACACCGGCGCGATGGCGACGAGTGCAGCTGATGATGCCCGCGCGGGGCAGGATGTCATCCGCCGCGCGCTGGACGAGATCCGCGACATCGCCGGCAAGATCCGCATCGTCGACGACATCGCCTACCAGACCAACCTGCTGGCGCTGAATGCCGAGATCGAGGCCGCGCGCGCCGGTGAGCACGGGCGTGGTTTTGCCGTGGTGGCCGGCGAAGTGCGCAAGCTCGCGGAAATGAGCAAGCAGGCCGCGCGCGATGTCGGTGAGCACGCCAGCAATACCGCGCAGGTGGCCGCCGAAGCCGGGCGCCTGCTGGAGCGCATCGTGCCGCAGGTGGTCAGCACGGCCGAGCTGGTGCAGGACATCAGCAATGCCTCGGTAGAACAGCTGGAAGGCGTCAACCAGATCACCAGCGCGGTGATGCATATCGAGGCGGCCACCGAAGCCAATACCCGGCTCGCCAGTGAACTGCAGGAAGCCGCCGACAGCATCGTCGCGCGCATCGACGCGCTGCGCGAGCAGGTGGGTTTCTTCCGCTACTGATCGCCGCCCGCCACGCGACAGGAGAACCGTATGGCCCGCTACCAACGCATCGTCGTGCTGACCGGCGCCGGCATCAGCGCTGAATCCGGCATCCGCACCTTCCGCGCGGCCGACGGCTTGTGGGAAGAGCACCGCATCGAGGACGTGGCCTCGCCGGAAGGTTTCCGTCGCGACCCGGCGCTGGTGCAACGCTTCTACAACCTGCGCCGCCGCCAGCTGCAGGAGCCGGCCATTGCGCCGAATGCCGCGCATGTCGCGCTGGCAGAATTTGAAAAAGCGTTCGGCGGTGATTTCCTGCTGGTGACACAGAATATCGATGACCTGCACGAGCGCGCCGGCTCGCAGAACCTCATCCACATGCACGGTGAACTGCTGAAAGCGCGTTGTGTCATCAGCGAGCAACTGTGGGAACAGCGCGACGACATCACGCCTGCCACACGCTGCCGCTGTTGTGACCTCACCGGCACCTTGCGCCCGCATGTGGTGTGGTTCGGCGAGATGCCCTTGCAAATGGAAGAGATCCACGACGCGTTGATGCAGTGCGACCTGTTTATCAGCATCGGCACCTCCGGCAACGTATACCCGGCGGCAGGATTTGTGAAACAGGCAAGCTATGCCCGCGCGCACACCGTCGAGCTGAACCTCGAGCCGTCGCTGACGCATTCGGATTTTCGCGAGTCGATCCACGGCCAGGCCACCGATGTGGTGCCGGCGTTCCTGGCGTCATTGCGGCCATGAATATCGTTTTTGCGATGGTCGAGCCTGCGCGGCCGGCGAATGTCGGTGCGGCGGCGCGCGCGCTGAAGACGATGGGTTTTGCGCAGCTGGCGATCATCAACAGCAATGCGCATCGCACTGACGAAGCGCGCTGGGTGGCGCACGGTGCGACGGAGATCCTCGACAACGCGCTCGAGTTGCCCGATCTTGCGGCACTGCGTGCGCAGTGCAGCCTGCTCATCGCCAGTACGGCGCGTGAGCGCGGCACCATGCGGCACTATCACACGCCGGAGGCGCTGCGCGCGCAACTGGTGCAACAGCAACACACGGCTGGCACCGTCGCCATCGTGTTCGGCCGCGAGGCGAGCGGGCTCAGCAACGATGAGCTGGCGCAGTGCGAGTTGTGGAGCACGGTGCCACTGGCGCAGGACTACCCGTCACTGAACCTCGGCCAGGCGGTAATGGTGTATGCCTACGCACTCAGTGCACTGGCGCCGCAGTTGGGCCTGCAAGACAACGCAGCGGATGCCGGCCAGTTGCAGCACCTGTTGCAACGCGTGCGTGCGCTGCTCGACAGCCAGATGACCGACTGCGATCCCAAGCTCCGCGAGTGGCTCGATGAACGCCTGCCGCTGCTCAGTGACCGCGACGTGAAGCTGGCGCACCAGTTGCTGAACCGCTGGCAGCGGGGCAACCCGGCATGAGGCACCTGCCAGGACGCAGGGCGGCAGCACTGGCAGTATTGCTGTTGCCATTGCCGGCACAGGCCGAGGCGGCGCTGGCCGATTTTTACCTGCTGTTACCGAAAATGCTGTTGGTGCTGGTCTACATCGGCCTGCTGCGCTACGGCTGGCTGCTGGCCCTGGTGGTGGCACTGGGTTGGTTGATGCACCTCTCGGCGCGCTATTACCGTGCGCACCATGATGGCGCCGACAACGACGAGCTGATGCAATTGTTGCGTGTACTGCCGTCGCTACGCGCGCTGACGGGCCTCGGCATTGCAGCGCTGGCCTGCTGGCTGCTGGCGCGGTTGCTGATCGGTGCGGAACAGCTGGACTCGTTGGAGGCGCACATGGCGCAGGCGGGAAAGCCGGTGCAGCAGGCACCGCCACCGGCCACCCCGCCGGCACTGGCCAATCCATTCGGCGGCCAGTGGCCGGACCGCATGGGTTACCTGACCGGTGCGTCAGTGCTGGCGCGCAATGGCCGCACCACGCTGCTGGTCAGCAACGAAAGCTCCGGCTACCCGGTGTATGTCAAGCTGTGCCGGTTTGGTGTGCCGGCCTGCACTGGCTTGCGCCATGCCTATATCGATGCCGGCTGGTATTTCCGCTTCGAGCAAGTCACGCCCGGCGATTACGAGCTGCGCTACCAGCGCACCTATCCGGCCGGGCTCGCGGCCCGCAGCGGGCGCATCACCATCGCCAACGGCCGGGTGGGTGACGAAGTGAGGGTGCAGATACCGACCGTACCGGCGGCAACCGCCGAGGCGGGCGCTGCCTTCACCCGCATCGACACCGCCGCGTTCTGACGGCAGTGCCACTTACGCGCCGCTTCAGAGCGTGGTGAAAACCTGCTCCGCCGCCACGCGCGATTTCGGCAGTGATGCGTTGAAATCCTTGTCACTGCGGTAACCGAGCGCGACCAGCACAGCACCGCGCAGCCCTTTCTCCTGCAACCCGAGTGCCTCGTCGAGCGCCTGTGCATCGAAGCCCTCGATCGGGCAGGCGTCGATGCCGAGCACGGCAGCACCCTGCAACAACATGCCGAGCGCGATATAGGCCTGCTTCTCCAGCCACTGCGGCACGTCCTGATAATCGTTGCGGTGCAGGTTGACGTAATAGGCGCGCGTGTCGCGCTGCTTGGCGATCGCCTCGTCACCGGCCAGGCGGCCGTCGGCGATTTCCTGCGCGAGCAGCGTGTCGAGCCAGGCATCGTCCAGCTCGTTGCGCACGCAGATCGCTACGGCATGCGAGCAGTCGAGCAGTTTCGGCGTGTTGTAGCTGTAGGTGCCGGGCGTGGCGCGGGCGACGCGCTGCTTGCCCTCCGCGCTGCTGGCGACGAAGAAATGCCACGGCTGGCCGTTGACGGACGAAGGCGCCAGCCGCAGCACTTCGGCCA
>CALMIC010000017.1 GCA_937864065.1 uncultured Cellvibrionales bacterium
GCCTGGCAATTCATGCAGACGGCCGGCGAACAGTAAACGGCTCGCCGTTGCTTCCCATGGAAATCCTCGCCCAGCAACTGGCCAATGGCATCATCCTGGGCAGTGTCTATGCCCTGATCGCGCTCGGCTACACGATGGTCTATGGCATCCTCGGGCTGATCAATTTCGCCCACGGTGAAGTCACGATGATGGGTGCAATGATTGCCATCGCCGTGCTCAATGCCCTGCTTGCCACCGGCCTGGGCTTACCACCGTTGGCTTGCCTCGGTATTGCGCTGGCCGTCAGCATCCCCGCCTGCATGTTGCTCGGCGTCAGCATTGAGCGCGTTGCCTACCGCCCGCTGCGCCATGCACCGAGGCTGGCTCCCCTGATCACCGCCATCGGGGTGTCCATCGTCTTGCAGAATGTGGCAATGATCGTCTGGGGCCGCGGCTACCAGCGCTTCCCGGAGCTGCTGCCCGATACAACCTTCACCGTTGCCCATGCCAGCCTCACGCCCACCAAGGTCGCCATCGTGCTCGTTTCGGCCGTGGTGCTGGCCGGGCTGTGGCTGCTGATCCACCGCACCTCGCTGGGCCGCGCCATGCGCGCCACGGCCCAGGATAGCCAGGTGGCACAGCTGATGGGGGTCAATACCAACCGGGTTATTGCAGCGACCTTTGCCCTCGGTTCCGGCCTGGGTGCCCTGGCGGGGTTTATGGTGGCCGCCAATTACGGCCAGGCTGATCCCTACATGGGCTTCATGCTGGGGCTGAAGGCATTTTCTGCCGCCGTGCTGGGGGGTATCGGCAACCTTGCCGGCGCTGTGGTCGGCGGACTGCTGCTGGGCCTCATCGAAAGCCTCGGTGCCGGCTACCTCGGCCAGTTGACCGGCGGCGTGCTCGGCAGCCATTACCAGGATATCTTCGCCTTCCTCGTGTTGGTCATGGTGCTGGTGCTGAAACCGTCCGGGCTACTCGGCCGACAGGCTGTGGAGCGCGCCTGATGCGTGCGGTACCGGCAAAAGTCTGGGCCGGCTATGCGCTGTTGCTTGCCGCCGCATTGCTGTTGCCGCTGGTGACGGGCGCTGCCTTCGGCAATGGCTGGGTCCGTGTGCTCGATTTCGTGCTGCTCTATGCCATGCTGGCACTCGGACTGAATATCGTCGTCGGTTACGCCGGCCTGCTCGACCTGGGCTACATCGCTTTCTATGCCATCGGCGCCTACATCTATGCCTGGCTGGCCTCACCGCATTTCGGCTTGCACTGGTCACCGTTTGTCATCCTGCCGATTGGCGCCGTGGTCGCCGGCCTGTTCGGCATCATCCTGGGCGCACCGACATTGCGCTTGCGCGGCGACTACCTGGCCATCGTGACACTCGGGTTCGGTGAAATCGTGCGCCTGTTCATGAACAACCTGGACCGACCATTCAACCTCACCAATGGTCCGCAAGGCATCAACCTGATTGACCCGCTGGTCTCGCTGGTACAACCGCTGCAGCTGTTCGGGTTGCGTATCACTGCTGTCTACTTGTATTACTACCTGTTCCTGCTGATTGCTGCGCTGGTCGTTTTTGTGTCGATCCGGTTGCAGGATTCACGCATCGGCCGCGCCTGGATGGCGATCAGGGAAGATGAAATGGCCGCCAAAGCCTGTGGCATCAACACCCGCAACATCAAGCTGCTGGCGTTTGCCATGGGTGCCTCCTTCGGCGGCGTCGCCGGTGGGCTGTTTGCCGGTTTCCAGGGTTTCGTCAGCCCGGAAAGTTTTGTCCTGCTCGAATCGATCATGGTGCTGTGCATGGTGGTACTGGGCGGCATGGGCAACATTGCCGGCGTCATCCTTGGCGCCGCCTTGTTGACGATCACGCCGGAATGGCTGCGCGATATTGCCAACCCGGTGCAACAGGTATTGTTCGGCCGCAGTTACATTGACCCGGAAAACCTGCGCATGCTGTTGTTCGGACTGGCACTGGTGGCGACGATGCTGTTCCGCCCGCAGGGACTGTGGCCTGCTGGCGCACGCCAGGTGAGGTCGTGATGTCAGCGATCCTCGAGGCGCACGGTATCGGCAAATGCTTTGGCGGCTTGCGTGCGCTGAATGACGTGTCGTTCTCGGTGCCGCCCAACAGTATCTATGGCCTCATCGGGCCGAATGGTGCAGGCAAGACCTCGCTGTTCAATATCATCACCGGGCTGTACCAGGCCGATAGCGGCACACTGCTGCTCAATGGCAGCGATATTATCAACCAGCCGCCGCACCGGATTGTCAGCGCCGGCATTGCCCGCACCTTCCAGAATATCCGCCTGTTCAGCAACATGACCGCACTGGAAAACGTGATGGTGGGTCGCCATGTGCGCACTGCTGCCGGTGCGCTCGGTGCGGTACTGCGCGGCAAGCGCACCCGGCAGGAGGAGCAGGCGATCCGCGAGCGTGCGCTCGCCCTGCTCGAATACAGCGGGTTGAAGGCGGACACTGGCAACAAGCGTGCTGGCGACCTGTCCTATGGTGACCAGCGGCGGCTGGAGATTGCCCGCGCACTGGCTACCGATCCACTGGTGCTGGCACTGGATGAACCGGCGGCCGGGATGAACCCGACCGAAACGGTCGCGCTGCGCGAGTTGTTACTGAAAATCCGCAACGACGGCATCACCGTATTGCTCATCGAGCATGACGTCAAGCTTGTCATGGGCTTGTGCGACCGCATCGCCGTGCTCGATTATGGCGAGAAAATTGCTGAAGGCATACCGGCAGAGGTGCAGCAAAACCCGAAAGTCATCGAAGCCTATCTGGGTATCAGCGCAGAATAGGCTCAGTCGAGCTGCAGCAACTGGCGCAACTGGCGCATGGCCGGTGTGGCATCGTCGAGCACATGGATACCGTGCAGGCCGATATCCCGCGCACTCAGCACATTCTGTTCCACGTCATCAAGAAAAACTGCGCGCCGTGGGTCGATATTTCCCATGCCCTGCAGTGCCTGGCGGTATATCGCCGGATCCGGTTTGCGCACACCCAGTTCGCTGGAATCGAACACGCGGTCGACGAGTTCATCAACCGGGATCAGCGAGCGCCAGCCATCACGGAACTCTTTCACATTGTTGGTGATGATGCCCACCGGATAGCCGGCCGCCTTGATGTCGCGCAGCGTCTGCACCATGGGTTCGCGCACCAGGTTGCCGCCGGCCATACGCATCAGCAGGTCGACAGGATCGACCGGCATGCCGGCTTGCTGGCCAAGTGCCATGATGGCTTCCCGCGCCTGGTCGAAGCTGATCTCCCCGCGCTCCAGCTGGTGCCAGGGATGGTCAGTGTCCAGATGGTAGGCGCCGAACATGAGCTCGGCAAAACGCGCCACATCCAGCCCGAGGTCGCGGGCCATCGCCTCGACCGCCGAAAACGGCGACTCGGTAAAGACGCCACCGAAATCGAACAGCACTACCTCAACCGGCCGCGACATCTTGCCACCCTCAGTTGATGGACTTGCCGGTTTGCCAGTAGCGGTCCTTGATCAGGCGCTTCTTCAGCTTGCCGGTTTCCTCGCGCGGCAGGTCGCGGTCGAAGTCGATACTGCGCGGGCACTTGATCGGGCTGATTTTCGAACGGCAGTACTCGATCAGTTCCTTCTCCAGCCCAGGGCCGGCATCTGCCCAGTTAGCCGGTTGCACAACGGCCTTGACCTCTTCGCCCATCTCTTCGTGTGGCACACCGAAAACCGCCACATCGAATACTTTCGGATGGGTGATCAGGCAGTCCTCGGTTTCCTGCGGATACACGTTCACGCCGCCACTGATGATCATGTAGGACTTGCGATCCGTCAGGTAGAGATAGCCATCGGCATCGAGATAGCCGACATCACCAATCGTGGTCCAGCCATCGCGGATCGTAACCGATTTTTTCTTGTCCGGATCGCCGTGGTAGTCGAACTGCGTTCCCTGGGAGCAATAGACAGTGCCGATCTGCCCAGCAGGCAATTCCTCGCCGGTCTCGTCGTCAACGATATGCACTTGTGCATCGACACATTTGCCAACCGATCCGGGATGGGCGAGCCATTCCTGCGGGCTGATCATGAAAATGCCATTGCGTTCGGAACCGGAGTAAAACTCCCACAGCACCGGCCCCCACCAGTCCATGATCTGCTGTTTCACTTCTTTCGGGCAGGGCGCTGCGCCGTGGATTGCCAGCTTCATGCTGGAAACATCGTATTTTTTCCGCACGTCTTCCGGCAGCTTCAGCAGGCGCACAAACATCGTTGGTACCCACTGGCTGTAGAACACCTTGTATTTCTCGATCAGCTGCAGCGCTTTTTCCTCGTCAAATTTCTCCATGATGACCACCGTGGCACCAAGGCGATGGCAGCTGGTGACAAACCCCAGCGGGGCGGAGTGGTATAGCGGCGAGGTCGACAAGGCAACCGTGTCGTGGTTCACGCCCATGAACTGCGCCAGCCCGACCGAGCGCACGATATCCTGCGGCGTGCCGATAGCGCCTTCGCTCAACGGGAACTTGATGCCTTTCGGCCGGCCAGTGGTGCCGGAGGAATACAGCATCTCGCGCCCTTCCGACTCGTCGGCAATAGGCTCGAGTGGCATTTTGGCAATTTCCGCTTCCCAGAGCGGCAAGCCGTCGAACACGTTGTCCACGGCGTAGGTAACCTTGACGTTTTGCAGCTTCGACAGGATCGGGCGCACCTTGTCAGCGAACTTTTCCGCCACGATCAGTATCTTCGCACCGCAGTTGTCGATGATGTATTCGATCTCTTCCGGTTGCAGGTAATAGCTGATCGGCGTGTAGTACAAACCGGCACGCTGGGCACCCCACACCACCTCGAAGAAACGCGGATGGTTGTCGAACAGGAAGGCAATATGCTCGCCGCGCTGCAAACCCTGGTGGCGGAACAGCTGGGCGGCCTGGCAGGAGCGCTGGTCGAGCTGTTCATAACTGATCTGCTCGCCGGTGCCGGCCATGATGATGGCGGCCTGCTCTGGCCGGGCCTGCGCATGGAAATACGGATGCAACATAACAACTCTCCAACGAATGATCCGGTTAAGGTGAACTCAGTCTTGCCCGCTGCCACGACCGAAGGTCAGGTACTTGTGGCCGAGGAAGCTGCTGAACATCGGCACACCCATGCCGATGAAATGCGCGACTTCCTTGCTGTGCCAGTGCCAGCCGATGGCCGGGAACAGGTGGTCAGCCAGCAAGACGCTGACGATCAGCGTCTGCGCAATCGCGGCCATGGTGACAAAACCGAACAGCGCAATCTCCTGCCACAGCGGCCGCTCCCCCTTGCCAAACACTTCATGCTGGTAAAGGAAGAAAGCAAAAACCGTACCGATCAGGTAAGACACCACGATCGCCTTGTTGTAGCCCAGGTAGGGATCCAGCAGGTAGCGCGAGAAGAAGTTGACTGCCGCCGCGAGCAACGCCGACAGGAAAAATCGCAGGAACTGCAGCGAGACAAACTCGCCAAGCAGCTTCTTGACAGCTTTATCCATGGACGCTTCCCGCCATGTCCGCCAGCTGGTTACCGAGCTTGATACTCTCGGTGATGGAGCGGTCCTGCGGATAGTAATAACTGGTATCCGCCATGTAGAAGCCGTTTATCGCACTGCGCATCGGCGGCAAGGTATCGAGGAAACCCTGGACGCAAACCGGCTGGGCATAGTAGTAACGCGAGACGTGGAAAGCCTTGATCCAGCTTTCATCAAATGCCGGGTTGATGGCTTTCAGGCAGCGGATCGCCTCACTGCGGAACTGGTCATTGTCCCAGGCAAACTTGTGGTTGTCCTGCGGCATGTAATACGGCACATACAGCACCTTGTCCTGCAGCGGGTTCAGGTTGCTGTACTCGATGATGCCTGGTATGCCGAAAGCGGTGTCGGTGAGGTTGAGCCAGAAATACGGTGTGAGTGGCCGGGACAGCTTGAACTTGACGGTGGCCACGCCGACGTTGCGCACCGCGTGCAATTTCTGCAGGTCTGCGGCCGGCAGGTCCGGCACCATCTTCGCCACGTATGGCAGCGGGATCGTGCTGATGACCTTGTCAAAGTGCCGCACACCATCCTGCAGGCGCAAGCCGGTGACGGTGCCGTTCTCGACCAGCACTTGTTCGACCGGTGTGGCGAGGCAGACTTCTCCGCCTTTGGCGCGGATGGCGGCTTCCATGGCAAACAGCCAGGTATCGGAACCGCCTTCGATGTAGCCGAGTTTCTCCTTGAACAGGCTTTCACGGCTGTGCGCCACGCGCTGCACGCGCGCGGCAATCCAGGCCGCCGACACTTCGTCCTGCAACTGGTAGAACTTCAGCGACATCAGCGGATGCCACAACACGTTGTAGGCTCGCTCACCCAGCCACTGGCGCAACCAACCGGTCGCACGCGTCTGGTCCAGTGCATCGAAGTTTTTCAGGTGCTTGCAGTACAGCACCTTCAGTGCGTAGCGCACTTTCTCGACCAGACTGAGGCCGGGGAATTTCAGCAGGGCAAACGGCTCGCCCCAGTCATGCAGCCGGCCATCATGGAACACGCCCATGCGGGTGTTGACCCAGTGCAGCTTGTCCCCGATGCCGAGCTCCTGCAGCAAGTCAAAATAATCGTAGTCTGTGGCGCACAGGAAATGGAAAAAACGCTCGATGCGCAAACCGTCAAAATCGAACGAGGCGGACATCCCGCCCAACCGCTCACCGGCTTCATAGATCGTGACCTGGTGGCCCTGCTTCAGCAGGCGCCAGGCAACGGCCAAGCCCATCGGCCCGCCGCCCAGCACGGCAAATGTCTGCACGTCGGCCACTCAGCGCCCCACCACAATGCCTGCGTAAACGGGATGCGTGAAGGTTTCCCGCATCGCATCCTCGAACGGGGTTGGCTGCACGCCGAATTCATTGGCGATGTCGACGCCACGGAAATAATCACCCGCTGCCAATGCCCTGAGCTGGGAACTGGTGAACGGCGGCTTGCGCAACAACAAGGCAGCCACGCGCAGCAACCAGTCAAAGAAACTGAGGGGGATATGGAGGATCAGCGTACGCAAGTCTTTGACTTCTCTTATGGTTCTTATGATATCGACATACTCGATGTCTTCAGCGCCGACTATATCATAAGCCTGCCCTGCCCTGCCCTGCTCGAGGCAGGCGATGATCACCCGGCAGAAATCGCGGTTGTAGAGCGGCTGGCGCAGGAAACGGCCAT
This sequence comes from uncultured Cellvibrionales bacterium, assembly GCA_937864065.1. Lineage (GTDB taxonomy): Bacteria > Pseudomonadota > Gammaproteobacteria > Pseudomonadales > UBA7239 > UBA7239. The sequence goes on from CALMIC010000017.1 coordinate 7,168, forward strand.
CACCGGGGATCGGGAAAACCGGCGTCTTTTCCATGAAGCGCGACAGCCAGCCGAAATGCTTGGGATCAAACCAGCCAAACATCAGTGTCGGCCGCAGGATGCAGCAAGGGATGCCGCTCTCCACGACCAACCCCTCCTGGGCGCGCTTGGTGCGGGTGTAGGCGTCGTCTGCCACGGAATGCAGGACTGAGGAACTGACATGCACGAGGTATGGAACAGCGTGGCGCTTGCAGGCTGCCAACACCTGGCGGGTCGCCTCGATATTGTTGCGCTCGAAATCACTGTCGTACAGGCCGGTGATCTGCGCATGCAGCTGGATCACGGCGCCCGCCCCGGTAAATGCCTGCTGCCAGTCACCCGGCACTGACAGGTCGGCACAGACCGTGCGCAAGCCCGGGTTCAGGCGGGCTGCGATCTGCAGGTTGCCGGCATGGGCATCAATGGCTAGCAGGTTCCGGTAGCCGCGTTCGCGCAGCAACAACAGCAGGTTCTGCCCTACCAGGCCGGCTGCCCCGGTGATGATGACCAAGCTGTCTCGGGCGATAAACGACATCAGGGATCCCTGCACTAAAACCGGCCAATCATGCCGAAACGGCCCGGCCATTACAACGAAAGTTGCTACGGCCGCAGTGGCTGGCAGCAGTGCCGGATCCGTGTTAGGTTGATGCCCGTCAACAATAACCCGACGGTATGACGCAAAATCCGGCATACCGCATGCATATGCAGCAGATGCCTACACCATGAACAGTTGTCCCCCCCTGGCACTGACCCGCCAGCAGAAAAACTTCTTTGATACCTTCGGCTACCTCGTGTTGCCTGGCCTCCTCAAGGACAGCGCTGCTGCATTCACGGCAGCCTTTGAGCGGCTATATGCCAAGGATGACAAGGAAATCATCGACTGGCGTCACGAAGCCCATTACATGAAATCCCGCCGCGTGCTGCTGCAGTTTATCGAGCGCGAGCCCGCCCTGACGGCCCTGCTCGAGCACCCGGTCATCGACGGCATCTTCCGTTCACTGCTCGGCGAGGATTACCTGTACCGCGCCAGCGAGGGCAATATCTTCACTGGCGATACCTACTGGCATTCCGATCTCTACGGCGCCCATTTCAAGTACCGCCACATCAAGATACTGCTCTATCTCGAACCACTGGACGAGGACAGCGGTGCCTTCCGCGCCATCCCCGGCAGCCACCTGTTCGGCGACAAGTTTGCCAACCTGCTGGAGCGCTATGTCTGGAAACACGAAGAGAATTACGGGCTGGAAAAGGATGAAGTGCCTTGTGTGACGATCCCGACGCAACCGGGCGATGCGCTGGTCTTTGACTACCGCCTGAAACATGCCACCAGCCATACCCGGCAAAACCGCCGCATGTTCAGCATCTGCGCTTCCGAGCGCTTTGCGGATGAAGACCTGCCTGTGCTGGCCAAACTGGTCAATGATTACCTGCCTGCCAGCGGCGGCCAGGTCTTCCAGCCGGATTTCGTGGCGCAGGTATCAGACCGTATCAGGCCGCATATCGAGCAATCGCTGCAGGCGTTCGCCCTTCTTCAGGCTGAGGGAAAAGCCGGCAAGCCGCTCGCGTGACAGGTGATGTCCGGGCAGTAACCGCCCGGGTTCTTTTCCAGGTAGCGCTGGTGGTAGTCCTCTGCCGGGTAGAACACCGGGGCAGGCAGGATCTCGGTGGTGATCGTTCCCTTGCCCGCCGCATCCAGCGCCTTCTGGTATGACGCAACAGTATCGCGCGCCTCAGTGAGTTGCTGCTCGCCAAAACAGTAGATGCAGGAACGGTACTGGGTGCCGATATCGTTGCCCTGCCGCATGCCCTGGGTCGGGTTGTGCCCTTCCCAGAAAATGCGCAGCAACTGGCGATAGCTGATCGCTGCCGGGTCATATTCCACCAGCACCACTTCTGCGTGACCGGTGACACCGCTGCAGACCTGCCGGTAGGTGGGATCAACCGTGCTGCCGCCGGCATAGCCAACGGCGGTGCGGCTTACACCGTGCGTTTGCCAGAATTTCTTTTCGGCGCCCCAGAAACAGCCCATGCCGAACATTGCCTGCTCCATCTCCATCGCCCTCTTACGGTTGCACGACAAAGGCGCAATCGAACAGGCTGTAGTGCAGCGTTTCCTTGACCGGCTCCAGCAACTGCACCAGCTGCTCATTGCCTTCCTGGATCAAATGCACATGCTCGCCCATTTTCATCTTCACATTGGCACTGAGGAACATCGTCTTGTCAGTACCTAGCTCACGGTCAGGCGCCAACAGGAAACCGGCAATGGCCTCGGCCCGCTCACCGGTGGCATAGGGAATACGCACCGCCAGTGGCATTGCCTCGTTAGCGAGTGTGCGCAGGCCTGTGCGCAACTTGCCGTCACCGGCTTTCCTGCTCCAGACGACTTCCGCCAGTTTCCAGTATGGGGCGTAAGCTTCCTTCACCCCGACAATCGCGCCCACCGGCAGTTGCGACAACAACGACAGCGGCCATTCGAGGCAATACCCTGTGCTGCTCTCATTGATAACGCGCACGTCATGTGATGGGTAGCGATCCTGGGCTACCTGTGACGCATCAACGGCCATGTAAGTGTGAAAACCGAAAACTTCCGGCACATGGCCAATCACCAGCTGCCGGTCATCGCCAAAGGGGGCATGTTTGTGTACATCGCCCATGAATTCATTCAATTCCCGGCCACCACACAAATAATGGTGCACGTTACCGAGGCCGATACATGCGGTCACTGAATCATCGCGCGAGTGGCGCGTGTTGTCGCGCTCGACATATTCTGTCCAGGCTGCGACAAGGTGCCGTACGAGTTCGCTGGAAGGGATCGCGTTGCGGTCGCCGATGCGGATCACCGTACCTGCCTGCTTGGGCAGGTAAGCAGCCAGTTTGCGGGTATGCAGGTAACGCCATTGGCCACCAGCGGCGATCGTCGCCAGCGATTCGAAATGCGGCGCATTAGCTCCGGCGATATCCACTACCAGTTGCCAGGCCTGCGCCGACTCTGACTGATGGCTGATTTCCGCCTGTAATGCCCATTTCTTCAGGCATTTGGCAGTCGTCATCACATCCTCGGCATGCAACTGGCCGGTGCGGGCGCTGCCGAGCAAGGCCGCAGCAATATAAATCTGCTTGATCGTCAACATCTGCTCACTGGCGAACACATTGTCGCCCATCACATGCGCGAGCAGGTGGGCATCTTCTGCCACCTTGTAGAGCCGGTTGAGTTGGCGCCAGAGTTGTTGCGGCACCAGCAGGTGCAGTTGCAGGTAAAAACCCAGCATCGAATATTCGTCCATCATGGCGCGATGCAAGGCGCTTCCCATGATGAACAACTGCTGTTCGCCCAGCAGGCGGGCGCTGATGGCAACATTGGTGTAACAGGTGACAAGCTGTCCTTGCAGGAGCATCGCTTGGTTGATGATGGCCTTGAAGTGATCGGAGAAACCGGTGCCACTGCCCATGAAGCCGCACGTCAAGGCCTCGACTGTCTGGTAGGCGCCGCTGCGCACCACATCCAGCAAGGCGAATTTCTGCATGGGTGGCAGTTCGGTTTCATCAAGCCGTTTCAGTAACTGCAGCTGCTGTTGGGCTGCTGCGGCGACATTGCTCTTCGGCAAGCGGGACAACCACTCGGCCAGTGTTTTCGGTGTGGCGGTACGCAGCCAGCGCTCGACATCACCGGGATAACCGGCCTCCTGGCCAGCCACGGAGCCCATCGTAGGTGTTGCGGGTGTACCTGTCTGTACAATCATCCTGTTACCTGTTCTTATTCAGACTGGCCCCTTGAGCCTGCTTGCCTAACTTAGCGCAAGAATCCCGGGCAAGAAAGGGTTGCCGCCAGATTGTCACCGCCGCCCTCCAGAATGGCTGGCACATGCCGGGAGCCCGATCATGGAAAAACTGATGTACCTGCTGTGGAAACCGGACGGCGCCGGGCAGGCCTGGCCACAAGCAATGCACCAGCTGGCCAGTGCACTTTGCCAACAAGGCGCGTGCCGTCTGCGCCTGTGCCTGGACGATGCTGATGTCGCACCGGCCGCAGCCATGCGCCTGTCCAGCCCGGGGATCCCGCTGCCGGATGCGATCATCGCTTTCTGGATGGACAGCGCCTCACAGCGTGCACCCTACGAGGCCTTGCTGCAGGAAGTCTGCCGGCAACTCGCCGGTTATACGGTGGCTGAATCGGAACCGCTGCCCAACACGCTGCATCCGGCCTCCGGGGGCGCCCGCACCCATGGCATGAACCATGTCGTTTTCCTGCAAGTGCCACCAAGGCTGACACGTGAAGAATGGCTCAGCCTCTGGCATGACGGGCATACCGCTGTGGCCATCGAGACCCAGCAGACTTTCGGTTACCGGCAGAACGTCGTTGTCCGGAGGCTGACGGCGGATGCTCCGCCAGTGGATGCGATCGTCGAGGAGAATTTCCCCCCCGCCGCCATGACAGAACAGGATGCTTTTTACCGCCGGTCAACAGCCGAGGAGCTGGCGACAAACCAGAAGCGGATGTACCAGAGCTGCAAGCGGTTTATCGATTTTGACAAAATGGGACGGCTGCCGACCAGCGAATACAATTATAATTAAATCATAAAGTTATGAATGAAACTGAAAGCTGATTGTTAATTTAAGAAAAAACGAAAATGGAAATTTTTTATTATAAAACAATATGTTACGGTGATTACTTCAAAAAGCTGTCAAGGAAGTTCTTTTCATCTTCGCCCAGCGACCCGTTCTCGTCAGCGACGACATGCAGGTACTCGGTAATCACATCCTGCAGACTTTCCCGGTCGCCCAGCACAGCGCCCTCACCGAGCAACAGCTCTGCCAGCTGCTCGGCCACTGCACCATCATCCTTCCCGTTGGCCTGCAGCAGGAAATCCTCGACCAGCCGGATCACATCATCCCGGCCTTCCACCAGCTTGCCGGTCACGGGCAAGTGGCTTGCTTCGATCACATCCAGTAACTCCACAGCGGTTTTCATCCCTCTACCCTCTATGGCTATCGCCAGTTTCAATCTAGCAACGACTTCCCCTGAAGCGAAAGCCGGCGGGATGAGTGCGCCACATAAAGCGACCAAAGCCTAGTAAAGCTACACC
>CALMIC010000018.1 GCA_937864065.1 uncultured Cellvibrionales bacterium
GCCGCCCTACGTGCCCTGCGGCGGGCGCGGCCCGGCCGGCTGGCTCAACCAGATGTTCGGGAGGTAAGTGATGAACACGACTACCCTGCTGCGGCTGCCAGCCCTGCTGTGCTGTATCGCCGTGCTTGGCGGCTGTGCGACCGGCAGCTATTCGGACGATCGCCAGCTGCACTCCTCGGTGAGCCGCAGCGAGCGCCCGGCACCGGTGCAGGACATCCGCCCCGCACCGGCCCGGCCACAGCCAGACAGCATGTTGCCCACCGATGAGCGGCGCCCGAGCCAGCCGGCGCGCCCGTCCAGCAACCCGGCCGCTGCCAGCCTTTTGCAGCAGGCGGCGGAGGCCCGCAGCAGTGGCGACTATGCCCGCGCCCAGACACTGGCCGAACGCGCCCAGGGCCTCGCCCCGCGCGATGCGCGCAGCTACCTGGAACTGGCGCGCATCTACCGCGACCGCGGCGACATGGCCCGCTCACGCCAGATGGCACTGCGCGGTCTGTCGGTCGCCGATGGCGATCCGTCCGTGGAATACGAATTGCGCCTGTTAAGCGCGCCCTGAGCAGTCCATACTGGGATTGTGAGGAAACAGGCGACAGGTGGCGCAGACACCATGACAACGGCGCTTGGCAAGCAGATCCCACGGGCAGCACTGCTGGCGTTGCTGCTATCACCGGCGGCGCAGGCTGTTGACCCGGCGCAGGTGGCGCAACTCGGCCGCGAACTGACACCCATGGGCGCCAACCCGCAAGGCAATGCCGACGGCAGTATTCCGCCCTACAGCGGCAAATACCTCGGTGCGCCGCCGCACGTCCATTACCGCGGCAGCGGCACGTACTACCCGTCGGCCTACTCCGACGAGAAACCGCTATTCACGATCACCGCGCAGAATTACCGCGAGTATCTCGACCACCTTACCGAAGGCCAGGTCGCACTGTTCCAGGCCTATCCCGACACCTTCCGCATGCCGGTCTACCCGAGCAAGCGCGACACCCGCTACAGCGATTTCATCCACGACAACGTGAAGAAAAATGCGCTGTCGGCCAGGCTGGTCGAAGGTGGCAACGGTATCACTGGCAGCTTCGCCGCAGTGCCGTTCCCGTTTCCCGCCAGCGGTGCCGAGCTGATCTGGAACAGCCAGTTCTCGCCGAACATGGCCGCTACATCGGGCGAAGTGAATATCGCCACAGTCTACACCAATGGCGAAACCCAGCTGTGGGCACGCAAGGAAGACCGCTATTTCGAACCGTTCGACGAAAAGGTACCGCGCGAGAAATTTTCCGGCATGTCGGCGCGCGTGATTCTCGTGATCACTGCGCCGGCGCGTGAGAAAGGCACGGCCGTGCTGGTGCACGAGTACGCCAACCTCGCCGAGTCGCCGCGCAATGCCTGGCAGTACATGCCCGGCACCCGCCGCGTGCGCCGTGCGCCTACCATTGCTTACGATTTCCCCGACGGCCCCGGCGGCTTGCGCACCGTGGATGACGCGCTGATGTTCATCGGCGCCACTGACCGTTTCGAATGGAAAATCGAGGCGCAGCGCGAGATCTTCGTGCCCTACAACAACAACGCGCTCGACGACCCGGCAATGAAATACGCGCAACTGCTGACACCGCACCACCTGAACCCGGACGCCATGCGCTACGAACTGCACCGCTGCCACGTGGTGGTGGGCAAACTGAAACCCGGCCAACGCCACATCTACGGCAAGCGCCGCCTGTTCCTCGACGAGGACAGCTGGGTCGGCCTGCTGGCCGACAACTACGACCGCCATGGCGCGCTGTTCCGCACCAACCTGCGCAGTTTCGTGCACCTGTATGACATGCCCGGCATGGGGCCGCGCGTCGAGGTCTACCACGACCTGAAGAAACGCGCCTACCAGGCCAACAACCTCGTCAACGAGCTGGCCGGCCCGCCGCGCGCCGTGCCGCAAGGCTGGCCGGAGAGCCATTTCTCGCCGGCCAACCTGCGCATGCTGGGCAAGTAGGCGCACAACGCGATGAGCACTTCCCCTCGCCTGCGCCGGGCGCTGCGCCTGGCACTGCGCATCGCCGCCGGCTTTTTGCTCGGCAGCGCACTACTGGTGTTGCTGTTGCGCTGGGCACCGCCACTGACGTCGGGGCTGATGATCGAACGGCGCATCGAATCCTGGTTTGCTGTCGGCGATTACCAGCGCCGCTATGACTGGGTAGCGCTGGACGATATCTCGCCGCTGGTGGGTATTGCCGTGATCGCCGCCGAAGACCAGCTGTTTGCCGAACACGCCGGCTTCGACTGGAAAGCGATCGAGAAAGCCATCGCCTACAACCAGA
>CALMIC010000019.1 GCA_937864065.1 uncultured Cellvibrionales bacterium
GCTTGGCGAGCAGGTAGTTTTCCAGTACCAGGTAATCCATCTCGCAACGCATGAAACAACGGTAGGCGTCTTCCGGCGAATTGACGATCGGTTCGCCGCGCACATTGAACGAGGTGTTGATCGATACCGGGCAACCTGTCAGCTTCTCGAACTCGTCCAGCAAGGTGTAGAAGCGCGGGTTGGTTTCCGGGTGCACGGTCTGGATGCGGGCGGAGTAATCGACGTGCGTCACCGCCGGGATCTGCGAGCGCGGCACGTTCAGCTTCTCGATGCCGAACAGCTTTTCCTGTTCGGGTGTCATCGGGATGCGCTTGTCTTCCGCCACCGGTGCCACCATCAGCATGTACGGGCTCACCGCCCGGTGCTGGAACCACTCGCTGACCTTGTCGGCTTTCACGGCCGGGGCAAACGGGCGGAACGATTCGCGGTACTTGATTTTCAGGTTCATCACCGACTGCATTTTCGGGCTGCGCGGGTCGCCGATGATCGAGCGGGCGCCCAGCGCGCGCGGGCCGAATTCCATGCGGCCCTGGAACCAGCCGACCACGTTCTCGCTGGCCATGATCTGCGCGAGTTTCGGCAGCAGCTCGCTGTCATCCAGCCGCTGGTATTTCGCGCCGATGCTGTCGAGGTAGGCCTGGATCTCGCTGTCACTGTAGCGCGGGCCGAGGTAACCTCCCTGCATGCTGTCGCCGGGCAGCGGTGTGCGCGGGTTTTCCAGGTACTGGTACCAGATGGCCAGCGCGGCACCGAGTGCGCCACCGGCATCGCCGGCTGCGGGCTGCACCCAGATTTCCGAGAACGGCCCTTCGCGCAGCAGGCGGCCATTCGATACACAATTTAGCGCCACGCCGCCGGCCAGGCAGAGCTTGTCGATACCGAGTTCCTTGTGCACGGTGCGCGCCAGTTTCAGCACAATCTCTTCGGTCACCACCTGGATCGAGCGGGCGATGTCCATTTCCTTCTGCGTCACTTCCGATTCGCGGGCGCGCGGCGGGCCGTTGAACAGGCGATGGAACTTCTCGTTCGTCATCGTCAGCCCGGTCGCGTAATTGAAGTAGCTCATGTTCAGGCGGAAGCTGCCGTCTTCCTTCACGTCGATCAGGTTGTCGAGGATCAGGTCGACGTATTTCGGCGAGCCGTAGGGTGCGAGCCCCATCAGCTTGTACTCGCCCGAGTTGACCTTGAAGCCGGTGTAGTAGGTGAACGCGGAGTAGAGCAGGCCGAGCGAATGCGGGAAGTTGATGTCCCATTGCGGCGTGAGTGTGTTGCCGTCGCCGAGCCACACCGAGCTGGTGGCCCATTCGCCGACGCCGTCGAGGCACATGACGGCCGCCTTGCTGAACGGGCTGGGGAAAAATGCGGACGCCGCGTGCGACTGGTGGTGTTCGGTGAACATCAGTGGCGGCAGTTCGTCTTCTTTCATCTTGCCGAGCGCGGCCAGTTCGCGGCGCAGGGTTTTCTTCAGGTACAGCTTTTCTTTCAGCCAGACCGGAATCGCTTTCACGAAAGACTGGAAACCGGCCGGTGCATAGGCGAGGTAGGTTTCCAGCAGGCGCTCGAACTTGATCAGCGGCTTGTCATAGAAAACGATGTGCGTCAGGTCGCCGATGTGCAGGCCGGCTTCGCGCAGGCAATAGCGGATGGCCTCCGCCGGGAAATCGGCGTCGTGTTTCTTGCGCGTGAAACGCTCTTCCTGGGCAGCGGCGATGATCTTGCCGTCCACCACCAGCGCGGCAGCGCTGTCATGGTAGTAGGCGGAAATGCCGAGGATGGCGGCGGGGCGGGGGCTGGTGCTGGACACTGCGGCTACCGGATCATGGTGAAGCCGCGATTCTAGCCCAAGTCTGCGGCCGGCAGTACCGTCCCGCGCGCTGGCTCAGTCGGCCAGCTGCTCCCGCCACAGCCGGTGCCAGAACTGCACCACCGGCTCGTTGCGGCCGATAAAGAGAACTTCCCGGCCTGCCGCCAGGCCTTGCTGGCACTCGACAGCGGCGGGCAGGTCCTCGGTCTCGAAAGCCAGTCCGCCAAAGGCATAGGCCGCGCGCGAGTCCTCCATTTTTTCTGCATGCCGGCAAACACCGGTGTAGTACACCACCGCAGTATCCACCGTCGGGCCCGGCTCGGTGCGGATGATCTGGGCATCCTCGGGGTTGGTGATCACCACTGTGCCAGGGAACAGGGCGTGGCTCACCGCACCGGGAATGGCGGCCGGCCACTCGGCTTGCGGTTTTTCCGCCAGCTTCTCGATCCCCTTCATCGGGAAGGACCAGCGGCTGTGGCGGTGGTTGAAGGTGTCGAAGACGTAGTTGGGCCGCAGCCACTGCGCGACCGTGTCGCGGTGCAGTGTGGCGAAGTGGTAGCTCTCGTAGCTCAGCGCGGCAATCAGTTTCCAGTTGGCTTTCACCTCGAAGCGGCGCGTCTCCAGCGAGTGCATCTCGCGGAAGCCGAAGCCCTCGAACTGCTGCTCGATATCGGCGAGGTGGGTGTCGACCTTCTCCTGCGGCATGGCCGGGTCCAGGCCCACCACGATGAGGCCGGAGCGGTCGGAAACGGGCAGGGGCGCGAGGCCGCAGCGGCGGTCCGGCTGGTCGAAGCAGGCCTCCTGTGGCCGGCCGGCGAGCTGGCCATCCATGCCGTAGCTCCAGCCGTGGAACTTGCAGGTCAGGCGCGCTTTGCTGCCGTGTCCGTGTGCCACCCTGGCGCCGCGATGGGCGCAGGCGTTGACGAAGGCGCGGATCTGGCCGTGGTTGTCGCGTGTCACCAGCAGCGGGATGCCCATGGCCTCGCTGGTAATGAAACTGCCGGGTTCTTTCACTTCACCGGCAAAACCGATCACTTGCGGCGAGTCGAGGAAGAACTGCTGGCGTTCGCGGGCAAAGCGCTGCGGGCAGAGGAACTCCGCCACGTTCTCCGTCATCATCGCCGGTGCTTCATCGATGGTATTGCTGGTTACGCGATCGATCAGGCGGCGCATCAGTGCCAGGGTATCGGCTCGGTTCATCGTTGTGCGGCCTCAGAAAAATTCGCCGGGATCAGTCGGGGTTTGCAATGACAAACCGCCATCCACCGGCAGGATCTGGCCGGTGACCCACTGCATCGCCAGCAGTTTCAGCACGGCATCGGCAATATCGGCGCTGGTGCCCAGGCGATGCTGGAGTGGTGTGCGCTTCTGCACTGCAGCGATGTAACCGGGAATGGCTTCGGTGCCGGCAATGATGTCGGTTTTGGTCAGGCCTGGTGCCACGCCATTGACGCGGATATCGAATTCACCGAATTCGCGCGCGGCGGTCTGCGTGAGGTTGGCCAGTGCGGCTTTCGACGCGTTGTACGGCGCGATGTATTTTTCCGGTTTGAAGGTGGACAGTGAGCAGCAGGTGACGATGCTGCCGCCGTGGCCGGCCTGTTTCATCAGCCTGCCGGTTTCGCGCAGGGAAATGAGCGCGCCGCGCAGGTTGATGCCGGTGACGCGATCCCACTCCTGCATATCCATGTCGAGCAGTGAGGCAAAGGTGCTCACGCCGGCGTTGATAAACGCATAGTCCAGTCGGCCGAACG
>CALMIC010000020.1 GCA_937864065.1 uncultured Cellvibrionales bacterium
TCAAGTGCTTCAGGCAGCCGGTGCGCGTCTACACCGTGACCGATTTCCGCAAGAATCTCGGTGACAAGCAGTCCTATTTCGAGCAGCGTGCTGACGGTTTCTCGATGTACCTCGACCTCGACAAGGTCAAGAACTACGACCGTGACCGCGTGCTGAAAGCGCTGCTCACCGCAGCCACCCGCCTGAAGAACAAGGTGATGTAATCCTGCGGCACGGGTGGCGCAAAACCCTCCGTGGCATGTGGAATTGCTCAGTATTATTCGCGATGCCCTCGTTGCCGCCAGCTCTGTACTGTCACGCCAGATAATATTGTGACGATGGACATGGCATGACACTCGATCCCGTAGTGCTGTTTTTCCTGCTAGGCCTGTTTGCTGGCCTTGCCCGATCCGACCTCAAGCTGCCTGCGGCCCTGTACGAGATCCTCTCGGTGTTCCTGTTGCTGGCGATCGGCATCAAGGGCGGGCTGGAGCTCGCCAAACAGCCTTTCTTCGACATCCTGCCGCAGGCACTGGCTGTGCTGGCGATGGGTTTTGTCCTGCCGCTGCTGGCCTACCCGGTGCTGCGCCTGCGCCTGTCGCAGGTGGATGCCGCCAGTGTGGCGGCGCACTATGGCTCAGTCAGTGTCGTCACCTACGCCGTCGGGGTGACCTACCTCGCCCGCCAGGGCGTGTCGCATGAATCGCAGACCACGCTGTTCCTCGTGTTGCTGGAGATGCCGGCGCTGATTGTCGGCGTGTTGCTGGCGCGGCGTGGGCAGCAGCAAAGTGGTGCGGCCAGCATGGGCTGGGGTGGATTGCTGCATGAAGTACTGCTCGGCAAGAGCATGGTGCTGCTGCTGGGCGGTCTGGTCATCGGTGCCGTTGCCGGGCCGACGGGTATTGCGCCGATCGAAAAACTCTACATTGACCTGTTCAAGCCGTTCCTCACGCTGTTCCTGCTCGAGATGGGCCTGGTGGTGGCCGGCAAGTTTGCCCGCTTGCGTGAGAATGGAGTGTTCGTGCTGCTGGTCGGCATCGGTATGCCACTGGTGTTCAGCTGGATCGGCATCGGCCTCGGCATGCTGCTGGGCCTGTCGCTCGGTGGCTGTACGCTGCTGGCGGTACTCGCTGGCTCGGCTTCCTACATTGCCGCGCCGGCCGCGATGCGCATGGCCGTGCCGGAGGCGAACCCGGCGCTGTCCCTCGGCGCCGCACTTGGTGTGACATTCCCGTTCAACCTGGTTTTCGGTATCCCGCTCTACTACCGCTTTGCCGTCATGGCTCATGGAGGCTGACATGCAAGACCGTATCCTGTTGACCATCGTGACCGAGACGGTGCTGGAAGACCGCCTGACAGAGGACTGCCATCGCCTCGGCGCCCAGGGCTATACCGTGACTGACGCGCGCGGCGGCGGTGCGCACGGCAAGCGGCGCGGCAGTTTTGAATTCAACGGCAACATCCGCGTGGAAGTGCTGTGTGATGCCGAGGTGGCGGCCAAGCTGGCACGCCATCTCGCGGAGACCTATGAGCGCCATTACCAGATGGTGGCGTGGCAGGTGCCGGTGCAGGCCTTGTAGTCCAATTCCTGACGCTTTGTCCGTTTTTATTCACGGGTGAAAGTCCTACAATAGGACTCGATTATTTTGCCTTGTGAGTACTGCCATGCTGGAAGTCGACATCACCGAATCCGCCCAAGGGTACCTGGCCGAGCTGCTCGCCAAGCAGAACACGCCGGGCATCGCCGTGCGGATGTTCGTCAACGAGCCCGGCACGCCACGCGCGGAAACCTGCATTGCCTATTGCCGTCCGGGCGAGGAAAAGGAAGGCGATGAATTCCTCGAACTGAACGGTTTCCGCTGCTGGTTTGATGCGCGCAGCATCCCGTTCCTCAAGGATGCCAAAGTGGATTACTCGCCGGACCGCATGGGTGGCCAGCTGACCATCAAGGCACCCAATGCCAAGATGCCGCAAGTGACTGACGACAGCCCGCTGGCTGACAAGGTCAATTACGTGCTGTTCAACGATGTGAACCCGCAACTGGCCGCGCACAATGGCGAGGTGTCACTCGATCGCATGGAAGGCAATGTTGCCGTGCTGAAGTTTGGCGGCGGTTGCCAGGGCTGCGCCTCGGTGGACCTGACGCTGAAGGAAGGGGTCGAACGCACGCTGCTGGAGAAGGTCCCCGGCCTGGAGGCCGTGCGCGACGTCACCGACCATAGCGATCGCAGCCAGTCCTACTACTGACCTGCCGCCGGGCATGATGCCGGAACCGGCAGCAGCGGATCGCCGCCCGCTCCTGGCAGTGTTGCTGGCAGCCTTGCTGGCGGCGGCTGCACTGTCGCATTTCGCAGCCAAGTCTGCCGAGGTCTATCGCAGCGGCTATTTTGATTTGCCGCTGTTCGTGGAAGCCTCCATCCGCCACTGGCGCGGCGAACCGGTCTATGCCCGTGCCGATGACCTCGCGGAGCGTTTCAAACCGGGTGCGATTGTCTACAAGTTCCCGCCGCCTTACCTGTTCCATTTCCTGCCGTGGTTTGATGCCTCCGGAGTATGGCATCCATGGTTCCGGGCTCTGCTGACGCTGGCCTATATCGCCATCCATGTTGCGACACTGGCGCTGGCCTGCTGGCTGGTGTTGCGTTGCCGTGCCACCGGCGACAGCGGTGGGCGGCCGGTCGAAACGCGCATATTCCTGCTGCTCGCGCTGGCCTTTGCCGCGATGTACATGCCGTTTTTCGTGGTGCAGGGTGGCACTAGCGGTGAGGGTTATATCGCGGCACTGGCTTTGCTGGCCTTTGCTGTGATGCAGCGCAGGCCGTGGCTGGCAGGTTTCCTGCTGGCGTGGCTCGCCAGTCTCAAGCTGTATCCCGCTTTCCTGCTGCTGTACCCGCTGCTGACGCGGCAGTGGGCCGTACTGCGCGGTGCGGTGCTGGG
>CALMIC010000021.1 GCA_937864065.1 uncultured Cellvibrionales bacterium
GTGTCTGGCCCACCACAAGGAAAATTTCCTCTATACGCATTTCGAGGAAATCTGCGAAATCATGAAAGCGTACGACGTCAGCTTCTCGCTCGGCGACGGCTTGCGCCCCGGCTCGGTAGCTGACGCCAATGACGCCGCGCAGTTCGGCGAACTGGAAACACTCGGCGAGCTGACACAGATCGCGTGGAAGCACGATGTACAGGTGATGATCGAAGGACCTGGCCATGTACCGATGCACATGGTTAAGGAAAACATGGACAAGCAGTTGAAACACTGCGACGAAGCGCCGTTCTATACACTGGGGCCGCTGGTGACCGACATCGCGCCAGGCTACGACCACATCACGTCCGGCATCGGCGCCGCGATGATCGGCTGGTTCGGCTGCGCGATGCTGTGTTATGTCACACCGAAAGAGCATCTGGGATTGCCAAATAAAGAAGATGTGAAACCCGGTATCATCACCTACAAGATTGCCGCGCATGCAGCCGACCTTGCCAAAGGCCATCCTGGCGCGCAGCTGCGCGACAACGCATTATCAAAGGCGCGCTTCGAATTCCGCTGGGAAGACCAGTTCAACCTTGGCCTTGATCCCGACACCGCGCGCAGTTTTCACGACGAGACTCTGCCGAAAGAATCGGCGAAAGTCGCGCATTTCTGTTCGATGTGCGGGCCGAAATTCTGCTCGATGAAGATCACGCAGGACGTGCGCGATTATGTTTCTCAAAATCAGGGGGCCGCTGCCCAGGGCACCAATGTAAAAGGCGCCGACACTGTGCGCATGATTGATGTGGAAGGTGAAATGGCAGAAAAATCGCGCGAGTTCCGCGACAGCGGCAGTGCGATCTATCACAAGGTGTGACATGTCGCTTTCCTTCCGGGAGGATGACATCGTTATTGAGGAGCAGGCAACGGCTTTTGCCGGTTTTTTCCGCATCCTCACGTATAGCATCCGCCACCGGCTGTTCAATGGCAGCTGGAGCCGGCCCCTGCAGCGCGAACTGTTTGCACGCGGTGACTCGGTCGGTGTGCGGCTGTATGACCCCGGCCGCGATTGCGGGGCATTGGCACGGCAATTCCGCATCGGCTGCCTGGGCAACGAGCACGGTGCCTGGGTATGGGAAGTGGTGGCTGGCATGGTGAAACCCGGCGAGGATGATATGCAGGTGGCAGTGCGCGAAGTGGCAGAGGAAACGGGGCTAGTGATCACCGCGGAGCAATTACAGCCGATTGCCCGCTACTACAGCAGCCCGGGTGGGACCGATGAACGCCTGCAGCTGTACTGCGCATTGTGCGAACTGCCACCGGAAGTGGAAGGCGTGTACGGACTGGCGGAGGAAGGGGAAGACATACTCGTCCGTACCTTTGCAACGGGCGAGGCTTTTGGTGCTATGCTGGCCGGGACAATAAACAACGCCGCGACCCTCATCGCCCTGCAATGGTTGCAGATAAACCATGGCAGGCTGCAGCAACAGGCGGTAAATGCGAGCCCGTAACCATGGTCCACACAATGGTTCCTGACACAGCAGTACGCAGACAGCGTTACCATATCGACCTGCAGGCCTTGCATGCAGAATGCGATACCAATTACCTGCGCCTGCTGAAACTGCTGCCCGCGCTGGCCAGCGAGGATCGCCGCTTTCTCGCACTGCAGGCCGGCAGCGAACGCGAACGCCGCTTCCAGTTTTCCGTCACGGAACGCGCCCGCTATACCGCCACGCTG
>CALMIC010000022.1 GCA_937864065.1 uncultured Cellvibrionales bacterium
CGGAACTGGTGGTGAAGGAAGTGCACGGCGCCGGCGGCTACGGCATGCTGGTCGGACCTGCTGCCAGCAAGACCGAAATCGAGCAGTTCCGCACCCTGATCCACACCAACCCGCAGAACTATATCGCGCAGCCTACGCTGTCGTTATCCACCTGCCCTACGCTGGTCGACGAAGGCATTGCACCGCGCCACATCGACCTGCGTCCCTTTGTGTTGTCCGGCAAAGAGACACGCATCGTGCCAGGTGGATTGACGCGCGTCGCGCTGAAGAAAGGTTCACTCGTGGTGAATTCATCGCAAGGCGGCGGCACTAAGGACACCTGGGTACTGGCTGCCGGCAACGGCGAGGAGGCGCTGCCATGCTGAGTCGCACTGCATCCGATCTCTACTGGCTGTCACGCTACCTCGAACGGGCGGAAAACGCTGCCAGGATGCTGGAAGTCAGCCATTCCATGGCGATGATGCCGGCGGGCCGCTCGGCGGAGCAGGAACTGGCAGCACCGCTGCGCGTGACCGGCACTGTCGCCGCGTTCTGGGACGAGCATGCACGGCTGGGCGTCAACGAGTTGTACCAGTTCCTCGCCTGGCACAGTGAGCACCCGGCCAGTATCTACCACTGTTTTCGCCGTGCCCGCGAAAACGCCCATGCGGTGCGCGGCCGCATCACTGCCGAGATGTGGGAAACCGTCAACGCCACCTGGATCGAACTCAACCGGATGCGCAAGAATCCGCCGGCATTGAAGCCATTTTGTGACTGGGTGAAAGAACGCTCCCACCTGTGGCGCGGCACCACCTATGGCACTCTGGCACGTGGCGATGCTTTCCACTTCCTGCGCCTCGGTACTTTCCTCGAACGCGCCGACAACAGTGCGCGCCTGTTATGCGTGAAGCAATTCGATGCCACCGACGAGAACAACAGCCTGCGCGACTATTACCACTGGACTGCATTGCTGCAAGCCCTGGGCGCACTGGAGGCACACCAGGATGCCTTCGGTGGGCACCTGGATGCGAGCTCCGTGGCCGAACTGCTGATCCTGCGCTCGGAAGCACCGCGATCCCTGCGCGCCTGCCTGGAGGAGATCAACAGCATTCTCGGCCAGATCCGCGGCCCGCAGGGACGCCGCGCCAAGGGCATTGCCCGCGTGCTGCTGGCTGAGCTGGAGTTCGGTGCGATCGACGAACTGCAACAACACGGCCTGCGGGAATTCCTCGAGCAGTTCCTGCTGACCATCGACAACATCGGCGCCGAAATCCGCCACAGCTATCTTGAAGCCGTCTAGGCCCATTGCGACAGGAGATCACCATGCGCATGCACATCCACCACACCACGTCATACCGCTACGAGCACCATGTCGCGCACAGCACACAATACCTGCGCCTGACACCGAGCAGCTCGGCACGGCAGAAAATCCTCGCCTGGGACTTGCGCCTGCCGGCAGCCGCCTCGCGGATGCTGGATCCCTATGGCAACGTGATGCACGTCATCACTGTTGATTTTCCGCACCAGAATATCGTCATTGAGGCCGAAGGCTATGTCGAGGCGGATGACAGTGCCATCGAGCAAGCTGATGGCTTGTCGCCATTGTTGTTCCTGCGCTCCACCCCGCTGACGCAGGCCGCCCAGGCGATCCACACCTTTGCGCTGCCGCTGTCCAGCGTGGTGCGGGATTTTCCGCGCGATGCTGCCTGGCAGCTGATGCTGCGCCTGCGCGAACACATGCGTTTCCAGGCGGGCGAAACCGACAGCTGCACCACTGCCGCCGAAGCTTTCGCCAGGCAACAGGGCGTCTGCCAGGACTTCGCCCACGTTTTCCTCGCCTGCGCCCATGCCATCGGCCTGCCAGCGCGCTATGTGAGCGGTTACCTCTACACCGAAAGCACCGAGCACGTCGCCAGCCACGCCTGGGCAGAAATCTGGACCGGTGATGCCTGGTGGGGTCTGGATATCGCCAACGGCATCGAGGCCGGCCAGCAGCACCTCAAGCTCGCCATCGGCATGGACTACCTCGAAGCCTGCCCGGTGCGCGGCGTGCGCAACGGTGGCGGCCAGGAAGTGCTGGAGGCGAAAGCCATCGTGCGCTTGCTGGAACAGTGAGCCGGAAACACCAGACAGGACATCACCACCATGACTTACTGTGTAGCGATGCTGCTGGAGCAAGGCGTGCTGTTTGCATCGGACTCACGCACCAATGCCGGCGTGGACCACATAGCCACCTTCCGCAAGATGCACCTGTTTCAGGACGGCAGCGACAGGCGCATTGTCATCGTCAGCGCCGGCAACCTCGCCACCACACAATCGGTGATCAGCCTGCTGCAGAAGCAGGTGAAAATTGGCGACGAGCACATCCTCGGCATGCACAGCCTGTATGACGTTGCCACGCAAGTGGGGCGTACCGTACGCGAGGTCATCGCGCGCGACAGCGGGCAACAGGCCCAGGGCAGCGTCGATTTCAGTTGCAGCCTCATCGTTGGCGGCCAGATCCGCGGCGAACAGCCGCGGCTGTTCAATGTCTACGCCCAGGGCAATTTCATTGAAGCCACCGCCGACACCCCCTATTTCCAGATCGGCGAGAGCAAATATGGCAAACCGATCATTGACCGCGTCATCACTGCGCAGACCTCGCTGGCCCAGGCCGTCAAGTGCGCACTGATCTCGTTCGATTCGACAATACGCTCGAATATTTCCGTCGGACCGCCCATCGATGTGCTGCTGCACCACCGCGATGATTTCCAGCTGCAGGAGCCGTACCGGTTCGAGGAGAGCCATCCCTACCTGCAACAGCTGCGGCAGGCCTGGTCCAGCGGCCTCAACCAGCTGTTTGCCAGCCTTCCGGATATCGGTATCGAAGGCTAGAAACCGCCGCCGATCACCTCCGGATGAGCGTGGTGGCGTTCGATGATGATACGGGCAGCCTCGTCGGCATTGTCGACCAGTTGCATCAGCTCCAGCTCGTCGCGACTGATGCAGCCGGAGGCGAGCATGGTTTTTTCCAGCCAGCTGAACAGGCCGCCCCAGTACTCCTTGCCCACCAGCACGATGGGAAAGCGCGCGGCCTTGCCGGTCTGCACCAGCGTCACCGCCTCGAACAACTCATCCAGCGTGCCGAAACCGCCCGGATAGATGACGAAGCCGACAGCATGCTTGACGAACATCAGCTTGCGCACGAAGAAGTAACGGAATGACAGTGACTGCGTCTGGAAACGGTTGGCGTGCTGTTCATGCGGCAGGGTGATATTGAGACCGACAGAACGACCGCCCTGCTGGTAGGCACCGCGATTGCCCGCTTCCATGATGCCGGGACCACCGCCGGTGATCACCGCAAGACCCGCTTCTGCCAGCA
>CALMIC010000023.1 GCA_937864065.1 uncultured Cellvibrionales bacterium
CTTCGCTCCAGCCGGCCTTGTAGGGCTGGTTGACAATCCGCACCGGGGTCCCGACCGGCACGGTCTCGTACAGGTGCCGGATGTCCTCCGGATAGAGGCGCATGCAGCCGTGGGTAACCTGCATGCCGATGCCGTATTCCTTGTTGGTGCCGTGGATCAGGTACGAAGGTGTACCGAGGTATAGCGCATGCTGGCCGAGCGGGTTGTCCGGTCCGGGGTGAACCACATCCGGCAGCGGGGGATCGCCCTGTGCAATGCGTTCACGCTTCAGTGAAGGTGGTGGATACCAGACCGGATCGGTCACCTTGCGGGTCACCCTGGTGGTGACAATGGGCGTGTTCCAGTCGCTGCGGCCGATGCTGATGGGGTAGGTTTCCACGGTGCCGCTGTCACCTTTTGCCGGCTTCGGGTAATAGTAGAGACGCATCTCCGCGACATTGATGACGATGCCTTGCCGCGGGGCATCCGGCAGCAGGTACAGGTGTGGCAACACGACCGGTGTGCCGGCGCGGGGCAGCCAGGCATCGACTGCCGGATTGGCATTGACGATCTCGTCGAAGCCCAGGTCGTTGGCGCGGGCAATGTCGACCAGGGTGTCTTCATGGCGGGCCAGCACCATCCTTTCCCTGCCGACCAGTGACTCGCCGGGCAGTGGCAGCGGGAACACGGCGGCCAGCGTGGTGTGTGGGCTGACGGTGGCCATGACGGCCAGAAGCAAGCCGGCAAGGGGTCGGTTCACGGATGTATCTCCACGGGTGTGCCTTTGGGTACCAGCTGCCACAGGCGATCCATTTCCTCGTTGGTGACGGCAATGCAGCCATTGGTCCAGTCGGCATCGCGGTGGGTGCGGCCTACCCAGCCGTAGCCGTTCTCGAGGCCGTGGATGGCGACATTGCCGCCGGGATTGCAACCCTGCTTCCGCGCCCGGGCAAGGTCGGCGGCATTCGGGTAGGACAAACGTAGTGAACGGTGGAAGCGCGAGGCCGGGTTTTGTCCTGTGACAGTGTAGCGCCCTTCCGGGGTGCGGTAATCGCCGGAGCAGGTCTTGGCGCCGACCGGATTGCGGCCCAGGGCAATCTTGTAGGTTGCAAAAGCGTGATTATGATCGTATAGAGTTAGCAAGCGCTTGCTTTTCTCAATAAGGACCCGATCGGCCCTGGCAGGCATTGGCGCGGGGGGCGCAGCGGATCCGGCCGGCGGCACGGCAGATGGTTCTGTCGAGACAGATGTGCAGCCGCCCAGAAACAACAGACAGGCAGACAACAGCAGGCAATGGGCAAAACGGAGTGGCACGGAGGACGGCTTCAACAACATTCAGGGATGGGAAATGATAAAGCGTATTGTTCGTGAGCGAACAATTATTGATCCATGCCGCTGTCACAAAATTGCCATAAAAGGTAACCTTGCCGCCCTCGATCCGCAGCCCCAGGGTGTCACATGTTTGGCCGATTCATGCCCCGTGAAGTCAAGTTTTTTGACCTGTTCAATGCCCACGCCAAGGAAATTGTCCGTGGCGCCGATGCGCTGGTGGCGGTCATGGCGTCGCTGAACCAGTCGCAAGCTGCCGCAGCGGCCCATGCTGACACGCTGGATACCATCGAGGAGCGTGCCGACCGGATAGTCGACGAGACGATGGCCATGTTGCATGCCACGTTTATCACCCCGCTGGACCGGGACGAGATCCACCAGCTGGTGAAGCACCTCGACGATGTGCTCGACACGATGCAGGATGCTGCCGGCACTGTCACCACCTATGACATCCGCCGCGCGACACCGGAGGCCATCCGGTTTACAGAAATTATCCGCACATCGGCCGAACTGATGGAGCAGGCCGTCGGCATGCTGCACAACATGAACAACGGACCGGCTATCCTCGTGGCATGCAAGGAAATCAGCAAATATGAATCGGAAGCCGACAAGGTGCTGCGCGAGGCCATGTCGAAACTGTTCCGCGAAGAGCAGGATGTCCGCGAACTGATCAAGATGAAAGCCATCTATGAATTACTGGAAACGGTGACTGATTGCTGCAAGTCGGTGGCCACTATCCTTGAAGCCATCGTCCTCGAAAATTCGTAAGCGGCCGCTACCATGGACCAACTGCACATATCCTTGGGTCTGCTGGTTTTCCTGATCGGCCTGGCGCTCGCGTTCGACTTCATGAATGGTTTCCATGATGCCGCCAATGCCATCGCCACGGTGGTATCGACCCGCGTGCTCAAGCCGCATCAGGCGGTGATGCTGGCAACTTTTTTCAACTTTGTGGCCATTTTTGTTTTCGAGCTCAAGGTGGCCGCCACTGTGGGCAAGGGCACGATCGACCCCGGGATCATTGACCAGTATGTTGTGTTCGGCGCGCTGGTGGCGGCGATTGCCTGGAACATCATCACCTGGTATTTCGGCATTCCGTCATCATCATCGCATGCACTGATCGGCGGCCTGATCGGTGCCGGCGTGGCAAAAGCCGGATTTGGTTCACTGGTGTCTGCCGGCGTCATCAAAACGGTTTCATTCATTTTCATATCGCCGCTGGTCGGGATGTTGCTTGGCGGCCTGGTGATGTTGCTGATTTCCTGGGTGTGCCGCGACACAGCGCCACGCAAGGTGGATACCTGGTCACGCCGGCTGCAACTGGTGTCGGCGTCCGCGTATGCCCTCGGTCACGGCGGCAACGACGCGCAGAAAACCATCGGCATCATCTGGATGTTGCTGATTGCTGCCGGCGTGACGACGAAAGAGGAGCATGTGCCTTACTGGGTTGTCGTCGCCTGTTATGCCGCAATCGGCCTGGGCACGGCATTCGGCGGCTGGCGCATCATCCGCCTGATGGGGCAGAAGATCACCAAGTTGCGTCCGGTCGGCGGTTTTGCCGCGCAGACAGCCGGTTCCGCGATGCTGTTTTTTGCCACGTCGATGGGTATTCCTGTCTCGACCACGCACACCATTACCGGCGCGATTGTCGGTGTCGGCGCCAACCGCAAGTTGTCTGCCGTGCGTTGGGGGATTGCCGGCACCATCGTCTGGGCGTGGATTTTCACAATCCCGTGCAGTGCGCTGATAGCTGCCCTGTGCTGGTGGATCGGCACACTCGTGTTGTAAGGTTTTCTGCTGGCGGCGTTTCAGCTGCTGGCGGTGAATACCGCGCGCATCGGCGCCGGATAGCCTTCCACGGTTTTCTGCGGGTCTGCGGGATCAAGAAAGTCCTGCAGTGACTGGAAGGTCATCCAGTCGGTGCTGCGCTGCTCTCCTGTGGATGTCACGCAGACATCAATCACGCTTACGTCACGGAAACGCATTTTTTCCAGCCAGCGCTTCACTGCGGCGACGCTCGGGATAAACCAGACATTGCCCATGCGCGCATAGCGATCGCGCGGCACCAGCACCGCGTTCTCGTCACCTTCGATCACCAGTGTTTCCAGAACCAGCTGGCCGCCGGGTTTCAGCAGCTGGCGCAATTCCAGTAAATGATCGAGTGGCGAGCGGCGATGGTATAGCACCCCCATCGAGAACACGGTATCGAAGGCCTGCAGGTCGGCGGGTAATTCATCGCACAGCGCCGGCACGACAAAAACGCCGGGATCCTGCAGGAAATGTTGTAATGCCCAGTACTGCACAATGAACAGCGGTGACGGATCAATGCCGATGACGAGATCGGCACCGGCGCCGCGCATGCGCCAGCAGTGATAGCCGCTGCCGCAACCGACATCCAGTACCGTTTTGCCGGCGAGCGGATTGATGTGCGGCGCGATGCGTTGCCATTTCCAGTCCGAACGCCATTCGGTGTCGATATGCACGCCGAACAGGTCGAACGGTCCCTTGCGCCACGGATGCAGGCCGCGCAGGGCGGTCTCCAGTTGTGTGAGTGTGGTGCTGTCGATGGCGGGTTCCCGTTGCAGGCTGATGCATTCCG
>CALMIC010000024.1 GCA_937864065.1 uncultured Cellvibrionales bacterium
AACCGCTCGACCTTGCACAAGTGGGGATTCGAGGTCGGCAGTATCGAGCTGACCATCCTGAAGCTGTAAACAAACCCGGAATAAGCCAACACACCCACCTTCACGATCGGACACCCCATCGTTATACTGAAAGCATGTTTATCGAACGCGTTACCCGATCATTACAAAAACATGGCGCGAGCTTTGCGGTGGTCGGCGGCTATGCCGTTGCACTGCACGGCGCGGTGCGCGGTACCGTCGACCTGGATCTGGTACTGACATGGAGCCGTGACAATCTTGAAAAAGCCGTTCATGCATTGCAATCGCTAGGACTCCAATCGCATTTACCTATTGATGTGGAAACCGTATTCAGCCAGCGGGACGCCCTTATCCGGGACAAGCACCTGATCGCCTGGAACTTTTACAACCCAAAAAATCTCGCGGAACAGGTTGACCTGATTATTGATTTCGACCTGTCTGGCTGTGCCGTGAAGAATATCGATGTCGGGCAGGCTGTCATTCCGGTTCTGAATATCCACGACCTGATCAGGATGAAAGAGAAATCTGGCAGGCCGCAGGATCTCGCGGACATTTCCGCCCTGAGGAATCTGCCATGAAAACCGTGCAGCATTTCACACCGGAATATCTGGAGCGCTGCTCAAGGATGTCTGCGCGTGAAATCCTGCAATTCCTTGAAGAATTCCGGCTCCTGTTTGCCGCCCAGGCAGCGCTGCAACAACCGGCAGCCAGTACCGCTGACTGCCCCCACGAAAAACCAGTCACAGAAAACCTGTTACCTACGGCGAAACGCCCTCACTGATCAGGCTGCCCTTGTAACCGCCATCCAGTGGCCACACGCTGCTGTTGGCGGCATTGAGCGGTTCGGGGTCGAGGTAATCCGGCACGCCGTCGTTGTCGTCGTCTTCGTCCAGCGTCAGGCCGTTGCAGCTCACATCGGTTGGCAAACAGCCGTACGGGTTCGGTTGCAGCCAGGCATCCGGCTTGCCGTCGCGGTCGCTGTCCACCGCGGCACCAGCGTTATCAAACCAGTCACCCGCATCTTCGATGCCATCCTGGTCCTTGTCGCCCGTGTAGATGCGGGTAATGTAATTGGCAGCCACGCCGTTGTAGCTGGTGAAGCTGCCTCCGATCACTGCCATGCCATCCGGCTGGATCACCATCGCATTCACCGTATTATCCGCACCCCATCCCGGGTTGAAATCTTCATCCAGTGAGCCGTCCGCATCCAGCCGCGCGATGCGGTTTCTTACAACACCATTGACACTAGTGAAATTCCCGCCCAACAGGATCTTGCCATCCGGCTGTAGCACCATCGCAGCCACCGCCAGGTTCGCGCCGGATCCGGGATTGAAACTCGTGTCCAGGGAGCCATCCGCATTCAATCGCGCAATCCGGTTCCGGCCAATGCCATTGACGCTGGTGAAATTACCTCCTAGCAGGATCCTGCCATCCGGCTGCAGTGCCATTGCGTAGACAAGATCATTCGCGCCAGTGACGGGGTTGAATGCAGTATCTAGCGAACCATCAGCGTTGAGACGCACGATGTTGTTTCTGCTGACACCATTGACCTTGGTAAAATAACCTCCCAGCAGGACCTTGCCATCCGGCTGTAGCGCCAACGCCTTGACCTCATAAATTTTGCCAATAACAATGTCGATCCTTGAGTTGAATGCCATGTCCAGCGAACCATCTGAGTTCAGGCGCGCGATGTGGCGGATGGCGCTACTGCTGTTGGTAAAGGTACCACCCAGCAGAACCCTGCCATCCGGCTGTAGCAAGAGTGCATTGACGTAATATCCAGAACTGCTGCCAGCGTTGAATGTCGCATCCAGCAAGCCATCGGCATCCAGGCGTGCGATACGGTTGCGGACCACACCATTGACGCTAGAGAATTCACCTCCCAGCAGCATCTTGCCATCCAGCTGTAACACCAGTGCTCGAACGCGATTGTTGACGCCCACACCAACGTTGAAGGCTGTATCCAGCGAGCCATTGATATTCAACCGCGCAATGCGATTGATCGCCGTGCCATTGAACGCTGTGAAACTACCACCCAGCAATACCTTACCATCCGGGTGCACTGCCAATGCATAGACTGAACCGTTGGCGCCACTAGCGGGATTAAATGCCGCATCCTTGTCGCCCGGACCCGTTTCACAGACATTACCCACCCCGTCGCCATCCGTATCAAGCTGATCTACATTAG
The DNA here is from genome assembly GCA_937864065.1 of uncultured Cellvibrionales bacterium. Classification (GTDB taxonomy): domain Bacteria; phylum Pseudomonadota; class Gammaproteobacteria; order Pseudomonadales; family UBA7239; genus UBA7239. The sequence goes on from CALMIC010000024.1 coordinate 2,207, forward strand.
CCGCCAGAGAACAATTATCCGCACCATCCAGCACGCCATCGTTGTCGTCATCAATGTCCGCGTTGTTGCCGGTGCCATCCGAGTCTGTATCAACAGATTCAGCCGGATCGAGCGGGAGAGCATCAGAGAGATCGGGCACACCGTCATTATCATCATCATGATCTGCCGCCATCAGACTGGATACATGGATTTTCACTTCATCCAGATAGACCTTTCGTGAAACTTCAAATGCATAACCGGAAAAGCGGAAAGTAATTTCGTGGATACCGGAATCCAGCAACAGACTGATTGGTTTCCAGTCAACGGTCGACTTGCAAGAATTTTCAAGAACACCCCCGACCAGGACATCCAGATGAAAAGAGCTTGTTGTCTTGCAGTCATAGGACAGCAATGCACTGCCCCCAGGCGGCACCACAACAATGCGGGTCAACCTTACGTCAAAAGACAAGGTTGTGTTGGGATACGCCTCGGCAAAAGTCGACGGGATAGTCCACTCTGGATCCGCAGTCCATCCCGGCTGGAAGCCGCCATTGAAAGGATCATAAAAATCGAGCGACGCCTTGCTGTAATCGATACTGTCCGGCAGGCCATCGCCATCGGTATCGGTTGTCGCCTCAGCAGCAGCCGGAAACGCATCAACACTGTCATCCACGCCATCGCCATCGGTATCCACCGCCCAAGCCTGCAGCGGCAAGGCAGCAGCGAGGACCAGCAGGCAGGCGGCAAGCAGGCGGACAAGGGGTGAGGCGGGGCTAGCGGCTCGGCGCACGGACAATCTTCCTGTTGTTTTGCTTATAGGTAAAAAGTATCACTCACCCCCCCCCCCGCAACAACCGGCAGTGTGCGCTACACACCGCCGTGGAGTGACCAGAATGCAGCCGGCTTGCCATTGCTCCTTACCCATCTTTCACTATAATTGGACATATAATTTCTTGTATGGAATCCAGACGATGTCCCAAGTCACCATCTATCTCGACAGCGAACTGGAAAACCGGGTCAAGGCGGCGGCCAAGGCGCGCGGCATCTCCGTCAGCCGCTGTATCGCCGAGCTCATCCGTGAGAAGACCGACAACGGCTGGCCGCAGGAAATCCGCGAGATGGCTGGCAGCTGGGGCAGCTTCCCCTCTGCCGAGGAGATCCGGGCCGGGCAAGGCAGCAATGCCACGCGGGAGCCGCTCTGATGTACCTGCCGGACACCAACACCCTGATCTACTTTTTCAAGGGGCAAGGCCGGGTAGCCGAACAGCTGCTGACCCAGCCACGCACCAGCCTGCTGCTGTCCAGCATTGTGCTGTACGAACTGGAAACCGGTATCGCCAAATCGACCGACAGTCGCCGCCGTCGCCAACAGCTGAATACGCTCGCAGACTCGATGACCGTGGTGCCTTTCGGGCGTGCCGAGGCGGTTGTCGCTGCGCAACTGCGGGCAACACTGGAACAGGCAGGCACGCCGATCGGCCCGGAAGACCTGCTGATAGCCGCCACAGCCATCAGCCAGCGCGCCACGCTGGTCACCCACAACACCCGTGAGTTCTCGCGTATTGCCGGGCTGGCGCTCGCTGACTGGTTTTGAGCCCATGCTGCATGGTCTCCCCCGCCCCTTTCGGCTAGGATGCCGCCACTGCTCCAGACCCCGGTTTCCCCATGCGCACCCTGACGATCACCCGCCCCGACGACTGGCACATCCACCTGCGCGACGGCGCCTACCTGCCCCGCACCGTGGCCGATGCCGCGCGCCAGTTCGCCCGCGCCATCGTCATGCCGAACCTGGTGCCGCCGGTAACCTCCACGGCCCAGGCCGGCGAGTACCGCGAGCGCATCCTCGCCGCCCGCCCTGCCGGCAGTGATTTCACCCCGCTGATGGTGCTGTACCTCACCGACAACACCGACCCCGCCGAGATGGCGATCGCCAAAGCCAGCGGCTTCGTGCACGCCTGCAAGCTGTACCCGGCCGGTGCCACCACTAACTCGGACTCCGGTGTGACCGACATCCGCAAGATCTACCCGGTGCTGGCAGCGATGGAGCAAGCCGGCCTGCCCCTGCTGCTGCACGGCGAAGTCACCGACAGCGACATTGACATCTTCGACCGCGAGGCCGTGTTCATCGAGCGCACGCTGCGGCCGCTGGTGCACGATTTCCCGGCGCTGAAGATCGTGCTGGAGCACATCACCACCGACGACGCGGCCGAATTCGTTGCCGACGCGCCGTCGACGGTCGCCGCGACCATCACCGCGCACCACCTGCTGTTCAACCGCAACGACATGCTCGCCGGTGGCATCCGCCCGCACTACTACTGCCTGCCGATCCTCAAGCGCAGCACGCACCAGCAGGCACTGCTGCACGCCGCCACCAGCGGCAGCCCGAAATTCTTCCTCGGCACCGATTCCGCGCCGCACGCGCAGCACAAAAAGGAAACGAGCTGCGGCTGCGCGGGCTGCTACACCGCCGTGCATGCGCTGGAACTGTATGCCGAGGCGTTTGACCATACCGGCCACCTCGACAAACTGGAAGCGTTCGCCAGTTTCTTCGGTCCAGACTTCTACGGCCTGCCGCGCAACAGCGGCACCGTGACGCTGGTGGAAAAACCGCAACCGATGCCCGCATCGCTCGATTTCGGCGGCGAGGCCCTGGTGCCATTGCTCGCCGGCAGCGAGCTGCGCTGGTCAATCCAGGAATAACGCCGGATGAGTGACAAGAAAAAAGAGTTTTCCTCGTTTGCCGAAGCGTTCGCCAATGTCGAACCGCTGCCGACACTGGGCACGCGCTTCCGCGGCTTCCTGCCCGTGGTGGTCGACGTGGAAACCACCGGCTTCAATGCGCACACCGACGGCTTGCTGGAAATCGCGGCGGTACTCCTCGGCTATGATGACGACGGCCAGCTGCAGCGCGAGCAGACGCTGTTCCATGCCGTGCAGCCATTCCCGGGCGCCAATATCGAGCAGGCCGCGCTGGATTTCACCGGCATCAACCCGGATGACCCGGGCCGCAACGCCATCACCGAAGCCGAAGCCCTGGCCCATATCTTCGATGTGGTGAAAAAAGCGGTGAAGCAGCATGAATGCACCCGCGCCATCATGGTGGCGCACAACGCGCATTTCGACCTCGGCTTCCTGACCGCCGCCACGCAGCGTTGCGAACTGGTGAAGAAAAACCCGTTCCACCAGTTTTCCTGTTTCGACACCGTCTCGCTGGCCGGCCTCGCCTACGGCCAGACCGTGCTGGCCCGCGCCTGCCAGGCGGCGAATATCCCGTTCGACAACAAGGCCGCCCACCACGCCGACTACGATGCAGAAAAGACCGCCGACCTGTTCTGCAGTATCGTCAACCAATGGCGTAAACTGAACCGCTAATAACAAGCACGCGACAGCGTAGAGGAGACCCGGCATGGAACAGCAAGCCACGGCTGCAGCCACCCTGCTGAATGCCGCCACGCACGGCGACATGGCCAGCGTCACCACCTGGGCCAACGGCCTGCGCCGCAAGCCGCTGGCCGAGGCCTACCGCGAAACCCACGCTTTTGTACATGCACTGCTGGCCAGCGAGCACACGGCCCAGGCGCTGCGCGATGTTGCCGAAGCCATCCGTCCCGGCCTGCACCAATGCAGCCCCTGCCGCGGTGCCGCCGAAGGCGAACCGCTGGCCAACCAGGAAACAGCCGTGCTGTATACCCGCCTGCTCGGCCAGGAATTGCTGCTGCATGAGCAGGTGATGCAACTGAGCGATGATGTGGACCTGGACAGCATGGCGCTCGCGATCCACCGCAGCATGGCCGTGCTGGTGGAACGGCAACAGGTCTATTACCTGCACTACCTGCCGATCCCGGAAAAGGAATGGCTGCTGCTGCACCGCCTGTACTATATCGCCATCGAACACCACATCACCGGCCACCATTGTGTGGACAAGGCGCGCTACCTCGGCAAGCAACTGGTGATCCGCGACCTCTATGCCCTGGCCCTCCTGATGGGCTGCGGTCGGCTCAATCGACTGTCAACGAATGAGATGGGCAAGCTGTTTGGCCTGTTGCCGGACTGGGGCCCGCTGGTTGGCATCAGCCGCGAACCGGCCGGCGATAGCGACAACCAGCTGGTGGTCGACATCACCACCGGTGCCGCACCGAGTTTCCGCAAGCTGTTTGCCGAAGGCGAACACCGCGTGTGCTGCTACCTGCAAGTGGAAACACTGCTCGGCAAGCTGGACCGGCTGATCGCCCTCGAAGAAAAACAGGGCCACAGCAACGCCTTCGGCGTGGAATCCCACGCCCTACCGGCCAGCGTCATCCGCCAGCTGAAGTCGGCCTGGAGCGAGTACATCTACCGCGAGGCGCGCGTGCCGACCGATGAAAGCGTGCAGGTCTGCCGCGACTTCAACAGCGTGTTCTACTACCTGACCGGCGGCCAGACCCTGAAGGAATTTGCCGGCAGCAAGATGTCACTGTCCATCGTCTATGACGACAACGACGACGTGTCGACAATCGGCCAGCAGCGCAGCACCGACATCTGGTCCGCCTTCATCTCGGCACCGGACGGCAAGCTGGTGACCGGCGCCATCCCGTCCGAATTCCATTTCCAGCAGCATTTCCCGGAGAAACATCCCGGCCAGGTTGACCCGGACCACCCGGTGGAAATCCTGCGCATGAGTGACACCAGCTCGCGCGGCTGCCGCATCGAATGGGGCAAGCCGGCGCGCGTGCCGGCCGTGGGTGACCTCGTCGCGCTGCGCAGCAATGACCGCCAGGGGCACTGGCAGATGGCCCAGGTGGCGTGGAAACACCAGGATGGCGACGGCAACATCAGCACGGGCCTCAAGCTGCTCAGCACGCAGGCGATCCCGGTGGCGTTTGATGTGCCGCTGCGCCTCGGCCTGAAGGACAACTATGCCGGCGGCATCCTGCTGCCACCGGAAGACACACTCGGCACCAGCGGCACGGTGTTCGTGGCGCCACCGATTGCGCTGCAAGAGGGTGAATACATCAGCATCTCGCAGAAAGGCATCGAGGAAAAAATCCAGCTCAGCAAGGCACTGCAAGCCACACCCGCTTTCCACAGTTTCGAGTGTGCCTTCGTAGTGCGCAACGCGCCGGCGAGCGGGCTGCGCTGACGCCTGTTCAGCCGTGGAAAACGGTCGTGTCCGCCAGCGGCGCGCGTGCGGTGCGGCACTGGTTCACCAGGGCGCTGTCATCGGCATAGCCGAAAGAGATACCGAACAGCAGTTTCTGTGAGGCATCGATACCCAGCGTGTGGCGCACGATTTCGGCGTGGAAACCGAGCGCGGTTTGCGGGCAGCTGCCAATACCGAAAGCCGTCAAGGCCAGCATCAGCGATTGCGCATACATGCCTATGTCGGCCGCCTCGCGCAGGCCGAATTCCTGCGGGATGAACAGGAAGGCAATGTGCGGTGCATCGAAGAAGGTGAAGTTGCGCATGAAAGCGACATTGCGCTGCGCCTTGTCTTCCCGTGCAATACCCATGACATTGAACATCGCCTCGGCCGCGCCGACCTGGCGCTCGCGGTACACGCCGTGGTACTTGCCGTCATACGGGAAATCCATCGTGATCTGCCCGCTCATCATCGCCTGCGGGATCTCGCGTCGCAGCTGTTCGAGCGGTTCGCCACTCACCACATGCACCTGCCAGGGCTGGGTGTTGCAATTGGACGGCGCGCAGTTGGCCAGCGTGAATACCTCGTCCAGCACTGCCTGCGGCACCGGGTCGGGACGGAAGGCGCGAATGGAACGGCGATGGCGGATCACGTCGGCAAAGGCGGCGGCGTGGGCAGCAGTAACAGTCATGGCAAGCTCCGGTTTGATGACCCCTGGTTCATTGCGGGCAAGCATGCCGCAAGCGTGCAGCCAGCGCCAGCGGCGCTTACCGAAAGGGCCCGATCAGGTAGAATGCGCGTTCTGCCAGCACCGTGTGACGGAATGCCCCTGATGTCGATTTCCCTCAAGACCCCCGAACAGATCGCCATGATGCGCGAGGCCGGCCGCCTGGCCGCCGAAGTGCTGGACATGATCGGTGAGCATGTCAAACCGGGCATCTCGACCGCGGAGATCGACCGGATCTGCCACGAACATATCGTCAACGTGCAGAAAGCTGTTCCCGCCTGCCTCGGCTATCGCGGCTTCCCCAAGTCGGTGTGTACCTCGGTCAACCAGGTGGTGTGCCACGGCATCCCGTCGGACAAGAAAATCCTCAAGGACGGCGACATCGTCAATATCGACGTCACCGTGATCAAGGACGGCTGGTTCGGCGATACCAGCCGCATGTACTACGTCGGCACACCGCCGCCGCACGCGAAACGGCTGGTCGAGATCACCCGCGAGTGCCTGGAACTGGCCATTGCCCTGGTGAAGCCCGGCCGCAAGCTCGGCGACATCGGCCACGCCATCCAGACCCATGCCGAGAAACACCACTACAGCGTGGTGCGCGAGTACTGCGGCCACGGCATCGGCCAGGTGTTCCATGAAGACCCGCAGATCCTGCACTACGGCCGGCCCGACACCGGGCTGGTGCTGCAGGAAGGCATGACCTTCACCATCGAGCCGATGATCAATGCCGGCAAGGCGCACACGAAACTGAAGGCCGACGGCTGGACGGTGGAAACGAAGGACGGCCGGTTATCCGCCCAGTGGGAGCACACGATGGTTGTGACGGCGAGCGGCGTCGAGATCCTCACCGCGAGCCCCGCAGGATTGTTCTGATGAGCGCGCTGCTGTTTTTCGATGAACAGCGCTTCCGCAAGGCGCTGGAAAGCGAAAAACCGGTCACCGTGTTCCGCGACGCCATCCAGGCGGCGCACACCCATTTCGACAACCGTTTCCATGAGGGCGAGGACATCCGCACCCTCGTGACCGAGCGCGCGAAATTCGTCGACCTGCTGCTCGACAACGCCTGGCAATATTTCGGCATTGGCGACAGCGTGGCGCTGATTGCCGTGGGCGGTTACGGCCGCGTGGAGCTGCACCCGCACTCCGACATCGACGTGCTGATCCTGCTGCCGTCGGAACCCGACGCCGCGCTGCGCGAGCAGCTCGAACGTTTCGTCACCTTCCTGTGGGACCTGAACCTCAACATCGGCCACAGCGTGCGCACGGTCGAGGAATGCATCCAGGCCGCGACCGATGACATCACCATCGCCACCAACCTGCTGGAATCACGCACCCTTACCGGCAACCGCCTGCTGCGCACGCGCCTGCGCAACGAGATCGACCAGCGCAATATCTGGCCCAGCCGCGAGTTCTTCTACGCCAAGTGGCAGGAGCAGCGCGAGCGGCACGCCAAGCACAACAACACCGAGTACAACCTCGAACCGAACATCAAGAATGCCCCGGGCGGGCTGCGCGACATCCAGACCATCATGTGGATCGCCAAGCGCCATTTCCGCATCGACAAGACCAGCGACCTGGTGCGCAACGGCTTCCTGACCGAGAACGAGTTCAACATCCTGCGCAATGGCGAGGAGTTCCTCTGGCGCGTGCGCTACGGGCTGCACCTGCTAGCCGGCCGGCACGAGGAGCGCCTGTCGTTCGATTACCAGCGCGCACTGGCGCGGGATTTCGGCTATCGCGACACCGAGGGCAGCCTGGCCGTCGAGCAGTTCATGAAGCGCTATTACCGCGTGGTGGTGGCGGTGCGCGAGCTGAACGATGTGCTGCTGCACTACCTCGACGAGTCGCTCAGTGATGACGACAACATCGCCGAGATTGTCGATATCAACCGCCGCTTCCGCACCTACAACGACTACATCGAGGTGCAGTCGGAGGATGTGTTCCGCCAGCACCCGCCGGCGCTGCTGGAAATTTTCGTGCTGATGGGCAAGAACGCGCAGATCAAGGGCGTGCGCGCCTCGACCATCCGCCTGATCCGCGAGCACCGCGGCCTGATTGACGAGCAGTTCCGCAGCGACCTGCGCAACACCACCCTGTTCATGGAGCTGATGCGCTCGCCGCACGCACTGGTCACGCAACTGCTGCGCATGAAACGCTATGGCGTGCTCGGCCGCTACCTGCCCGAGTTCGGCGAGATCGTCGGCCAGATGCAGCA
>CALMIC010000025.1 GCA_937864065.1 uncultured Cellvibrionales bacterium
AGACGCCGCCACGGGTGCCCATCGTGCTGTCACTACGCAGGTCTCGAGTCTCGACCGCGACTTCACGGCGGTGGCCTATCGGCATGGACGGGACTTTCAGATCGGGCTTGACCACAATAGTCTGCGGGCTGACTGCACAGGCTGACAGCAGGGTTGCGCACACCAGTAACATCATTTGGTGTGCAGTGCTTTGCAGTGATGCTCTTGCCAATGCCAGCATGTCTCTACTCCTCATGGACTGATTTGACCGGTAGCTGTACATGATAAGTGCTCTGGTCAGCGAATGTAAAAATGAACTCGACATTGTTCCCTGCTGTCAGCGGTTTTGCCAGTCCTGTCAGCATGATGTGGTAGCCGCCGGGAGCGAAACGCAATTCGCCGTGCGCGGGAATGTCCAGTAGGCCATCCACTTTCTGCATGCGCATACCTGTCGCGGTTTTCAGGTGCTGGTGCAGTTCACAGCGTGAGGCAATGTCTGCAGCGCACTGGACGCTTTCCAGTTGCTGCGGGGTATCGCTGTTGTTATGCAGGGTTACAAATGCGACGCCATTTTTCGATCCGGGCGGCGACGAGCGTACCCAGCCATTGCTTGAGGCAATGGCCTTGGTTTCTGCGATGGCGAAAAAGGATGTTGATAGTGTTGCTATCAGGACGAGACTGAACAGAAATGAGATACGAAGACGATACATGGTTCCGGCCGGTTTATTTTCTGGCAGTGACGATGGTGCTATCCGGCCGGCACAGGAAATATCCCTGGCCGCCATTGACCCCGAGGTTTTGCAGGCACTGCCATTCCTGCAGGTTTTCAATGCCCTCCGCCAGGATGGTTATATCGCAGCTGTGTGCGATCTGTGCCAATGACTGTACATAGAACTGGTTGTCGGTGTCGAGATGGATATCCCGGATGAAGCTGCGGTCTATTTTGACATAGTCCAGTGGCAGGCTGTTCAGGTAACCGAAGGCTGCGCTGTGGATGCCGAAGTGGTCAAGCGACAGTCTGGTGCCGTGCCTGTGCAGCATGTCGCACAGGGTGCGGACCTTGTCGGCACCGGTGCGCACCAGGTATTCGGATGTTTCAATAATCAACTTTCTGGCAAAACTGCTGTGCATTGCGAGATAGCTGTCCAGCCATTCGAGAAAGTCCGCCGAGCTGATAGTCTGCGGCGAAAGGTTGATACAAAGCGGAACTGCAGGGTCGGTTTTTGTATTACGCAACCGCACTTCGTCGATGATAAGCCTGTCAAAGGCTTCTGCCAGACTGAAACGCTCTGCCATGGGCAGGAAAATCCCGGCATGCACCAGCTTGTCCTGGACAGTGATGCGGCAGAACACTTCGCTTGCCATCGCCTGTTCGCCATCGCGCAGGAAGATAGGCTGGTAATGGAACGTGATGCTGCGGTCTATCAGTATGCGGTTGAGTGTGGCATACCACTGGCGCGCTTCCCTGGCGATCTGGCTGATTTCACCGCCCTGGTAGAGTTGCCAGCCGCTGTGCCCGCGCGATTGCGCTTGCCGCAACGCGAGATCCGCTTCAGACAACATGCGATGGTCGGCGCGCAGGATATCGCAACAGGACAAGCCGATATGGATCGGATGCGTGAACAGGATGTCGAGTTTCGCGAGTTGCGTGATCAGCTGGTCGGCAAGTGCGCGCGCGCGCTCAACGTCGATGCGTGGCAGGTAGATTGCAAAATCGGCGCCAGCACGACGGCTGATGATGGCGTCGGGTGACCCTGTGGTAAGGCCTAGCAATTGTGCAGCGATGGCGCGCAGGCATTCATCGCCGGCTTCATGCCCGTGCTGCAGGTTGTAGCGGCCGAAGTGGCTGACCTGCATGATCATCAGGCAGCCGCCGTTGCCGGTTTCGCTGTCGGCCACGGCTTGCAGGCGCGCGTTGAACTCGCGGCGGTTGGAGAGACCGGTGACAGGATCCAGGTGTGACTGGGCGCGCAGGCTTTCGGTCAGCGCGAGCTGTTCCTGGAAGATATCCTTCAGTTTGCGGCTCATGCGATTGATGGCAGTGACGACCTGTCTCAGCTCGCGTGTTCGCGGCAATTCTGCCTGCTCGACAAAATGGCGTTCACAAATTGCAGCCGCCTGTTCTTCTACCTTGCGCAACGGGCGCAGCAGCAGG
>CALMIC010000026.1 GCA_937864065.1 uncultured Cellvibrionales bacterium
GCTGCTGCTACAGCGGCGGCACTGGCAGCCCTTGCGCGGCATAGTGCTGTTCGACATAAGCGGCGAGCCGCCCCCCGGCAATCGCCTCGCGCAAGCCGGCCATCAAGCGCTGGTAAAAGCGCAGGTTGTGGATGGTATTGAGCTGTGAACCGAGGATCTCGCCGCATTTGTCGAGATGGTAGAGGTAGGCGCGCGAGAAGTTCCTGCAGGTATAACAGTCGCAGGTCTCGTCGAGCGGGCGCTCGTCATAGCGGTACTGCGCATTGCGCAACTTCAGCTTGCCAGCCGGCACGAACAGGTAGGCGTTGCGCGCATTGCGGGTCGGCATCACGCAATCGAACATGTCCACGCCGCGGCGCACGGCTTCGACCAGGTCATTCGGCGTGCCGACACCCATCACGTAGCGCGGCTTGTCAGCCGGCAGGTGCTGCACGATGCTGTCGAGCACGTGCAGCATTTCCTCTTTCGGCTCACCAACAGACAAGCCACCCAGCGCATAGCCGTCGAAACCGATCTCCTGTAGCCCGTCGAGCGACTGGCGGCGCAGGTGTTCGTACATGCCGCCCTGCACGATGCCGAACAATGCGGCACTGTTATCGCCATGCGCCTCGCGCGAGCGCTTCGCCCAGCGCAAGGACAACTCCATCGAATGCTTCGCCTGTTGCTCTGTGGCGGGGTAAGGCGTGCATTCATCGAAGATCATCACGATGTCGGAGCCGAGCTTGTGCTGCACCGCAATCGCCTCTTCCGGCCCGAGGAACACCGGGCTGCCGTCCACCGGCGAGCGGAACGACACACCGGCCTCGTTGATCTTGCGCAGTTTTCCCAGGCTCCACACCTGGAAACCGCCCGAATCGGTGAGGATCGGCTTGGGCCAGTTCATGAAACCGTGCAGGCTGCCGAAGCGCTCGATGACATCAGTCCCCGGCCGCAGCATCAGGTGGAAGGTGTTGCCGAGCACGATTTCCGCGCCGATTTCCAGGATGTCACGCGGCGGCATCGCCTTCACTGTGCCGTAGGTGCCCACCGGCATGAACGCCGGCGTGTTCACCTCGCCGCGCGGGAACCGCAGCACGCCGCGCCGTGCGGCGCCGTCGTTGGCGAGCAACTCGAATTGCAGGTCGCATTCACGGGTCATGGCAGTTGTTCCTCGGGCGCAGCCTTGTTGCGGGTGATCCACATCGCGTCGCCATAGCTGAAAAACCGGTATTGCTGCGCGACAGCTTCGCCATAGGCGCGCAGCGTGTTGCGGTAACCGGCAAAGGCCGACACCAGCATCAGCAGTGTCGATTCCGGCAAATGGAAATTGGTGACCAGCGCATCGACCACGCGGAAGCGGTAGCCGGGGTAGAGAAAGATATCCGTGTCGCCACGGAATGGCTGCAGTTCACCGCTGCGCGCCGCCGTTTCCAGGCAGCGCACGCTGGTGGTGCCGACGGCAATGACCCGGCCGCCGCGCGCTTTCGCGGCTGCCACAGCCTCGACCACGGCCGGCGTGACCTCCAGCCATTCGCTGTGCATGCGGTGTTCGCGGATATCGTCGGCGCGCACCGGCTGGAAGGTGCCAGCACCAACGTGCAGGGTCACGAAAGCCATCGCGACACCTTTCTCGCGCAAGGCGGCCAGCAGCGCGTCATCGAAATGCAGCCCGGCAGTCGGCGCCGCCACCGCGCCGGGGGCCTGCGCATAGACGGTCTGGTAGCGCTCGCGGTCGCTGGCCTCGTCGGCGCGCTGGATGTAGGGCGGCAGCGGCATGTGGCCGAGGCACTCCAGCCAGTCGCGCAGCGGGCGCGCCGGGTCGAAGGCCAGGCGGAACAGGTCGCCCTCGCGGCCCTGCATCGTCACCACCAGCTGGTCAGCCCCCTCGCCGAACAGCAAGGCCTCCGCCGGCTTCGGCGCCTTGCTGGCGCGCACATGGGCAATGGCCTCGTGCTCACCGAGCACGCGTTCCACCAGCACCTCCACCTTGCCGCCACTGGGCTTGCGTCCGAGCAGCCGCGCCGGCAGCACGCGGGTGTTGTTGAACACCATCAGGTCGCCGGGCTGCACCAGGCCCAGCAGGTCCGGGAACTGGCGGTGGGCCAGCGCGCCGGTGGGCCCGTCCAGGCACAGCAAGCGGCTGCCGGTGCGCTCGGCGGTCGGCGCGGCGGCAATCAGGTGCTCGGGCAGGTCGTAGTGGAACAGCTGGCGCAACATGGCAGGGGGCGCGGGGGCGGCTGGCAGGGCCGGCATTGTTCCACATTTCCCCCACGGGGCTGAAGCCCGCGATTGCCCCACCCCCACCGCTGGGGCTAGAATGCGCGCCTCCTTAGCCGGAATGGCGGAATCGGTAGACGCGCACGACTCAAACTCGTGTTCCGAAAGGAGTGAGAGTTCGAGTCTCTCTTCCGGCACCAT
>CALMIC010000027.1 GCA_937864065.1 uncultured Cellvibrionales bacterium
ACCACCACCGGCGGCAACGCGCTGAAGTTCTATTCCTCGGTCCGCCTCGACATCCGCCGCATCGGCTCCGTCAAGGAAGGTGAGGAAGTCGTCGGCAGCGAAACCCGCGTCAAGGTCGTCAAGAACAAGGTCGCCCCGCCGTTCAAGCAGGCCGAATTCCAGATCCTGTACGGCCAGGGCATCAACCGCATGGGCGAGATCATCGATATCAGCGTCAATGATGGCCATATCGAGAAGTCCGGTGCCTGGTACAGCTACAAGGGTGACAAGATCGGCCAGGGCAAAGCCAACGCTATCAAGTACTTGCAGGAACATCCTGATGTGGCAGCTGAACTGGAAGGGCGTATCCGCGCCGCCTATCTGCAAGGCCCGGTCGATGCCCGCAAGCAGACGGCGACCGTGGTCGATGCCGAGGAAGTGGATGTGTAACCCACATCAACTTCCCGCCTTAGTTGATTGATTTAAAAGCTTTTCTCATGGATATCGCCATGCAGCTACGCGGCGCGGCCCTGGACTTGCTGGGGCGCCGCGAACATTCCCGCCGCGAACTCGCCAGCAAGCTGTCGGTGAAGTTCAACCTGCCGGTGGATGCGCCGGCGATCCAGGCCGCACTCGACCAGCTGGCCGCTGACGGTTACCAGAGCGACGAACGTTTCGCCGAGGTGTTCGTCCGCAGCCGGCGGGCACGCGGTTACGGCCCCGTGTTCATCGAGCAGGAGTTGCGCCGGCGCGGTATCGCGTCCGAGCTGATCCAGCTGGCGGTTGACCGCGGCGACGACAGCTGGACAGCACTGGCCGGCGACCTCAAGCGCAAGAAATTCGGTCTCGGCAGCGTCACGGCAATGTCGGAAAAAGCCAAGGTGGTGCGCTTCCTGCGCTACCGCGGTTTCCTGCAGCCACAAGTGGACATCGCACTGCGCCAGTGATTGCCCCGCGCTGGCAGCAGGCGCGTTTCCCGGCGAGTTTCAGTACAATGGCGGACTTTCCGAAAGCCATCTACCGGGCCGTTTTTTCCGGCCTGCCTGCCGAGGTTGTCATGCTGATCCTGCGCGGAGCGTCTGCCCTTTCTTCCTTTCGCCGTGACAAGCTGCTGGCGCGCTTGCGTGAGGTCGCGCCGGTGGCGGACTTGCAGGCCGTGTACGTGCATTTTGCCGATGTGAAGGGCGAGCTCGCAGCAGGGCAAGAGGGTGTGCTGGAACAGTTACTGCACTATGGCCCGCGCCAGGCTGAACTGTTCGAGCCGCGTGGACGCCTGTTCCTCGTGGTGCCGCGCCCGGGCACGATCTCGCCCTGGGCCAGCAAGGCCACCGATATTGCGCACAATGCCGGGCTGCAGGCTATCCACCGCCTCGAGCGCGGCGTGGCGTATTACGTGGAAGGGGAGCTGGATGCCGCCCGGTCGGCAGCGGTTGCCGCCATCCTGCATGACCGGATGACGGAAACCGTGTTCGATACGCTGCAGGCAGCAGCCGCCCTGTTCGTCCAGGAACAGCCGGCACCGTCGACAACGGTGGATATCCTCGGCGGCGGGCGCGCTGCGCTGGTTGCCGCCAACAGCGCGCTCGGCCTGGCGCTAGCCGATGACGAGATCGATTACCTGACCGACAGTTTCACTGCGCTGGGCCGTAACCCGGTCGATGTCGAGCTGATGATGTTCGCGCAGGCCAACTCCGAGCACTGCCGCCACAAGATCTTCAATGCCGACTGGGTCATCGACGGCGTGCCGCAGGAGCGCTCACTGTTCAGGATGATCCGCAACACCAACGAGCAGGGTGGCGAGAACGTGCTGTCGGCTTACTCCGACAACGCTGCGGTTGTTGTCGGCCAGCGCGCCGGCCGTTTCTTTCCCGACCCGCAGACCGGTGAGTACGCGGCGCACGAGGAAGATATCCACCTGCTGATGAAGGTCGAAACGCACAACCACCCGACGGCCATCGCCCCGTTCCCGGGTGCCGGCACGGGGGCCGGTGGCGAGATCCGCGACGAAGGGGCGGTAGGGCGCGGCTCGAAGCCGAAAGTCGGCCTGACCGGATTTTCCGTGTCGAACCTCAATATCCCCGGCTACACCCAGCCGTGGGAAACGCCTTACGGCAAGCCGGACCGCATCGTCTCGGCGCTGGACATCATGACCGAAGGTCCGCTCGGCGGCGCCGCGTTCAACAACGAATTCGGTCGGCCTAACCTGTGCGGCTATTTCCGCAGCTTTGAATTGCCGGCGACTGGCCCGAACGGCACGGAAATGCGCGGCTACCACAAGCCGATCATGATTGCCGGCGGCTACGGCAACATCCGTGCGGAGCATGTCGAGAAGAAACCATTCGGTGGCGGCACGGCACTCATCGTGCTCGGCGGCCCGGCGATGCAGATCGGCCTCGGTGGTGGTGCTGCGTCATCAATGGCGTCCGGCCAAAGCAGTGCAGACCTGGATTTCGCATCCGTGCAGCGGCAGAACCCGGAGATCGAGCGGCGCTGCCAGGAAGTGATCGACCGCTGCTGGCAACTGGGTGACAGGAACCCGATCGAATTCATCCACGACGTCGGTGCTGGCGGCCTGTCGAATGCGCTGCCGGAACTGGTGAAGGACGGCGGCACTGGCGGCGCGTTCAACTTGCGCGCCGTGCCGAATGACGAACCCGGCATGAGCCCGCTCGCCATCTGGTGCAACGAGGCGCAGGAGCGCTATGTGCTGGCAGTGAAGGAAGAAAACCTCCCGCAATTCGATGCGCTGTGCGCACGGGAGCGCTGCCCGTACGCGGTGGTGGGGCATGCGACATCCGAGAAACACCTGCGCGTGGAGGATCCGCATTTCGGCAATGCACCGGTCGACCTGCCGATGTCCTTGCTGTTCGGCAAGCCGCCGAAAATGACGCGCCAGTTTTCACGCCAGCCGGTAGCGCAGCCGGTGTTCGACACCCAGGGTATCGACCTGCAGGACGCAGCAAAACGCGTGTTGCAGTTGCCGACTGTTGCGTCAAAAAACTTCCTGATCACCATCGGCGACCGCTCGGTGACTGGGATGGTCGCGCGCGACCAGCTGGTCGGCCCATGGCAGATGCCGGTGGCGGATTGCGCGGTCACCACGGTGGCGTATGACACCAATGCCGGCGAGGCGATGGCGATGGGTGAACGCACGCCGGCTGCGCTCATTTCCGCGCCGGCGTCAGCGCGCCTCGCGATTGCCGAGGCGATCACCAATATCGCGGCAACGCGTATCGGCCAGCTGTCTGACATCAAGCTGTCTGCCAACTGGATGTGTGCCGCCGGCCATCCGGGTGAAGACGAGAAACTGTTCGATGCCGTGCGCACGGTCGGTATGGAACTGTGCCCGCAACTCGGTATCACCGTGCCGGTGGGCAAGGATTCGATGTCGATGCGGACGCGCTGGCAGGAGAATGGCGCGGAAAAATCCGTCACGGC
>CALMIC010000028.1 GCA_937864065.1 uncultured Cellvibrionales bacterium
TCGCCCGTGGCGACCTCGACATCAGCCATCTGCTGAAGGAAAAGCCGGCGGAGGGTGAGCAGGAAACACAACAGGCCGAGGGCGAGCCGGCTTTGCTTGAACGCCTGCAAACTTTGCTGGCGGAGCAGGTGGAATCCGTGCGCTATTCCAACCGCCTGGTCGATTCACCGGCCTGTCTGGTGGTGAGCCAGGCCGACCTCGGTTTCCAGATGCGGCGCCTGATGGAAGCTGCAGGCCAGGCGATGCCAGCCGGCAAGCCGATCTTCGAGCTCAATGCAAAACATGCGCTGGTGAAGCGGTTGGCCAGCACGACAGACGACAGCGCTTTTGCCGACCTCGCACAGGTGTTGCTCGACGAGGCACGGCTGTCTGCCGGCCTGCCGCTAGACAACCCGGCGGCCTTTGTCGCGCGGGTCAATCTCCTGCTGGCTTGAGGAATGGTTGCAGCTGCCGGTCGTGCACACGGCCGAGCAGCAGCAAACCCAGTATGGCACCGAGCAAAGCCAGGCCCATGTCGGATTGCGTATCCCACACATAGCCCTGCATGCCGAGGAAGGCTTCCGAATCGGCACCGGCCAGCAGCGCCACCCACCACTCGAGCAGTTCATAGAACGCGCTGAAGGCGAGGCAGAAACATACGGCGAAGAAAAACTGCCAGGCACTGCCGCGTATGATCGCCTTGCGGATAATGATCTCGCGCGCAATCAGGGCCGGAATGAAACCTTGTGCGAAGTGGCCGACCTTGTCATAGTTGTTGCGCGTGCCGCCGGTCCAGTCGCGGATCCAGTCAAACAGCGGCACTTCGGCGTAGGTGTAATGGCCGCCCACCATCAGGATGACGCAGTGCACAAGGATGAGCAGGTAGAGCAGCGGTGTGAGCCGGAAACTGTGCCAGGTATACGCCAGCACAGCTGCACCCAACAGTGCCGGGAAGACTTCCAGCAACCACGTGAACAGCTCCTTTGGCTGGTAGCCCGACCACAACAGCACGGCGGCATACACCACAATCCATAGCGTTCTGTACATGGGGTTCTCCTTCATCAGCCTGCAGCAAGGTGTAGCGCTTATGGTAACCTGAGCCCGGATTCGACTTCACAGGTATGCCATGAAGGTTGCAGTACTCGGTGGTGGCAGTTTTGGCACTGCCATTGCGAACATGCTGGCTGAGAATGACCAGCAGGCGGTGTTGTGGTTGCGTGATGCAGCACGTGCGGCAGGCATGGCGGCCAGCCGGGAAAACAGCGTCTACCTGCCCGGTTACCGCCTGGATGACAGCCTGGACATTTCCTCAGACCTCGCAGCTTCACTGCGCGGTGCCAGCGTGGTCTTCGTTTCGGTGCCGAGCAAGTCTTTCCGGTCGGTCGTGCAGCAGGTCAGGCCACTGCTGGAGCCGGATGCGATCATTGTCAGCACAGCCAAGGGTATCGAGACCGGCCCCGACCAGCAGGGTTTCTGGCTCATGAGCGATGTGTTGCAGCAGGAGCTGCCGGAACATCGCCTCGCGGTGTTGAGCGGGCCTAACCTGGCCGGCGAGATCGCCCAGCGCCAGCTGAGTGGCACTGTCGTGGCGAGTGCCGACCCGGACGTCTGTGTATTGCTGCAAGGCTTGCTGCGCAGCGGCTATTTCCGCGTCTACAGCAACAGCGATGTCTACGGTGTCGAACTCGGCGGTGTCCTGAAGAACTGTTATGCGATTGCCTGCGGTATGGCGGCTGCACTTGGCCTGGGCTACAACACGATCAGCCTGCTGATGACGCGCAGCCTGGCCGAAATGGGGCGCTTTGCGGCAAAGCTCGGCGCTGACCCGCTGACTTTCATCGGGCTGGCCGGTGTCGGCGACCTGATTGTCACCTGTACGTCGCCACAATCGCGCAACTACCGCATCGGTTATGCGCTGGGGCAGGGCAAGACACTGGAGCAGGCCGTGGCCGAGATCGGCCAGGTGGCCGAAGGCATCAACACGATCAGCGTCGTCAAGCGCAAGGCGGATGAACTGGGTGTGTACATGCCACTGGTCAGTGCCCTGAATGACATCATCTTCAATGGCCGCAGCATCGTCGAGGCGAGTGCCGCACTGATGGGCGGTGACAGCAACAGCGACGTCGAGTACCGCGCCAACCTGTTGCCGGCGGAGGGCGGTCGATGAAACTGTTTTTCCTGCGCCACGGTGAGGCTGCCCACCATCGCAATGACGATATCCGTGAGCTCACACCGCGGGGCCGGGACGACGTCGCCCGTGTCGCCCACGCACAGCGCGAGGCGCTCGCGGCCGTGCAACAGGTGCTGGTCAGCCCGATCGTCAGGGCGCAGCAAACGGCCGATATCGCCTGCCGGGAGGCCGGCATCAAGGCGCCGCGCCACACCGTCGACTGGCTGGTGCATGAAACCCCGCTGCGCGAGGCGCTGGCCCCGCTGGCCAGGCTGGAAGGCAACACGCTGCTGGTCGGCCACCAGCCGCTGGCCGGCAAACTGGTCGACAGCCTCTGCAATCTCCATCCTGGCGAGGTGATGGTCGGCACCGCCAACCTGGTCGAGATGGAAGGGGATGCGTTCATCCTCGGCGCCCTTGTGCTCAATCACCTGCAGCGTCCCTGAAAGCGCGTGACGGCCGCCATCCCGCAACAGATTGAATTGCCGGTGCTGGGCTTGCGGCTCGCCGCCCAGCGCTGGCATGAGGGAGGCATCCCGGTCATCGCCCTGCATGGCTGGCTCGACAACAGCGAGAGTTTTTCCCTGCTGGCCCAGCACATGCCGACGCTTGACCTGGTTGCCGTCGACCTCGCCGGCCACGGCTGGAGTGCGCATCGCGCAGCGCATGCCAGCTACCTGATCTGGGATGACATCCGCGAGATCCTGGCTGTGGCCGATGCGCTCGGCTGGGCGCGCTTCGGCCTGCTCGGCCACTCCCGCGGCGCCATTATCGCGGCCCTGCTCGCGGCCGTGGCGCCGCAACGGGTGCGCGCAGTCGGGCTGATTGATGGCCTCTGGGCCCAGACCACGAGTGCCGAATCGGCCCCGGCGCAGATGGCGCGTAGCCTGGCCATGGAGAAGCGCCAGCGGCCGGAAGCCGTGTTCGGTTCGCTCGACGAGATGGTGACCTTGCGGCAAGCCAACGGCTTTCCCTTGTCTGCTGATGCCTGTCGCCGGCTGATGCTGCGCAATGCCGCGCAGGATTCGGATGGCCGCTGGCGCTGGCGCACCGACCCGCGCCACAAGCTGCCGTCGCTGGTGATGCTGACGCCGGAGCAGCAGCAGGCCTTCCACCGTTCGATCCAGGTGCCGGTCGAGCTGGCACTGGCCACTGAAGGCATTGCGCTGGCCTGGCCCGATTATGCCGAGCGCCTGCTACAGCTGCCGCACATCAACTGGTCCCTGCATGAGGGCGGGCATTATTTGCACATGGAAGGCGCGCACAGCATACTGGGGTCCACCTATAACAACTTCTTCCAGCGTCTGTGATCCGAGCGAGCCTGAAGAACATTCCGGTAAAGCAGCAGCTGATCCTGATGATCTGCGCGATCAGTTTCATCAGTCTCCTGATGGCCAGCACTTCTTTTGTTATCTACGATCGCTATTCCTACAAGCAGCACCTGATCCACGAAGCGACGATCCTGGCGCGCATCATTGCCAGCCACAGTGCCACGGCTGTCGCGTACAACGACGTGTACGAGGCGCGTGCCAATCTGGAAAGCCTCGGTATAGATGCAACGCTGGTGTCGGCCTGCATCAAAGCGGAAAACGGCCGCCTTATCGCGATGTACTCGCGCCAGTATTACCAGCCGATCGAGGAAGCAGGCAAGTCGATCCCCGGTGTGACATGTCTGGCCGACAAGGATTTCATCGCCGAATTCAACGGCGATTTCCTGGACCTCATCCAGCCGATCCTGTGGGAAGAAACCCAGAAAATCGGGCAGTTGCACTTGCGTGTCTCACTGGCGGAGCTGAACCGCCGTTTCACGGCGTTCAGTGTGGTGATGTTGCTGATCGTGTTGCTGGTCAGCATGGTCGCCATTGCCCTGTCGAGCAAGATACAGTCGTTCATCTCCGCACCGCTGCTCGCGTTGGCGCAGACAGCGAACACGATCAACCGTTTCAAGGACTATTCGTTGCGCGCCCGCACCGACCGGCAGGACGAACTGGGGCAACTGGTGCAGGCATTCAACGGCATGCTGGATACCATCGAGTTGCAGAACCGGGCGCTATTGCACGCCAATGAACATCTTGAGGATGAGGTACAGGCCCGCACCGCTGAATTGCGCGCCACCAACCGTGAACTGGAAGCTTTCACCTATTCGGTGTCACATGACCTGCGCTCGCCGCTGCGTTCTGTCGATGGCTTCAGTGCTGCGCTGATGGAAGATTGCGCGCCGCAACTGGATGAGATCGGGCGCGACTACATTGCGCGCATCCGTGCCGCCAGCCAGCGCATGGGCAACCTGATCGACAGCTTGCTGCACTTGTCGCGCGTGTCGCGACAGGACATGAAGTACAGCACAGTTGACCTGGCGCAGCTGGCACATGAAATCGTTGATAACCTACGCGTGGCCCATCCGGAACGGGTGGTGGAGTTTGCCAGCCCACCCAGCCTGCTGGCGCAAGGTGACCGTGACCTGTTACGCATCGTGCTGGAAAACCTGCTCAGTAACGCCTGGAAATACACCGGCAAGATGGCCAACCCGCGCGTGGAACTGAGTGCCTATGATCGTGAAGGTGAAGTGATCTACTGCGTGCGCGACAACGGCGCCGGCTTCGACATGAAATATGTGGACAAGCTGTTCGGCCCGTTCCAGCGCCTGCATCGCGACCAGGAATTCGAGGGGTTGGGGATCGGCCTGGCGACGGTGGCGCGCATCATCCACCGCCATGGCGGCGAGATCTGGGCAGAAGGGCAGGTGGATGACGGCGCGGCGTTCTATTTCACGCTGCAGCCTTACTGAGACGTAGCCGTATCAGAGGCTGTCCCAGACTGCCTTGAGCTTGTCGTCCCACACCCGCTGGTTCAGGTCGCCGACATGCTTGTAGCGGATGATGCCCTGGGCATCGATGAAGTAGGTTTCCGGTGCGCCAAAAACCCCGAGGTCGATGCCGAGCCGGCCATCGGCATCGATGATCGTGAAGCGGTACGGATTGCCTTTTTCCTGCAGCCAGCGCTGGGCATCGTCGTACTTGTCCTTGTAGTTGACGCCATACAGCACGATGCCTTGCTGCGCGAGCTGCATCAGGTAAGGGTGTTCGACGCGGCAGGTCACGCACCAGGTGGCCCAGACATTGACCAGCGCTTTCTGGCCCTTCAGCTGTTCCTGTGTGATGGTGGCGCCGTTGTCCAGCGTCGGCAGCGAGAAGGCTGGCCAGGGCTTGTCGAGCAGGGCACTGGGCATCGCTTTCGGGTCGAGTTCGAGGCCACGCATCAGGAACAGGGCCAGCACGGCAAACACCAGTAGCGGCAGGAACAGTTTGAGGCGCTTCACGCGGTGACCCTCGTTTCAGGCTGCCTGGATATTGCGGTGGCGATAGCGCCGGTCGCAGACCGAGACCACGGCGCCAACAGCCATCAGGATCGAACCGAGCCAGATCCAGCGCACGGCGGGTTTGACATGCAAGCGCACTGACCAGGCACTCTGCGCGCCGCGCTCGGGTTCCAGCGGTTCGCCCAGGGAAATGTAGATATCGCGGCTGAAGCCGGGCCAGATAGCGGCTTCGGTCATCACCTGGCCAGAGGCCATGTAGCGGCGTTTTTCCGGCTGCATGTCGCGCAGTGCGCCATCCGGTGCCTGCACATAGAACACGGCGTGGCGTGCGGAATAGTTGGGCCCCATGCGCTCCTGCATCTCGCGGAAATGGAAACGGTAACCGGCCACTTCGGCCATGTCGTCAGGCGCCAGTCGGATGTCGCGCTGTTCGCTGGCCAGCGAGGTGAAGACAATGCCGAGCGCGCTCATGGCGAGGCCGACATGGGCAAGGCACATGCCCCAGTAACTGGCGCGCAGGCTGCGCAATCCCTGCCAAGGCGAACGGGCGTTGCGCAGTTTGTGCACCAGGTCGGCGAGAGTGCCGCTGATGACCCACAAGCCGAGCCAGGCACCCAGCAAGGCCAGCGCAGAGAACGGTATGGACAGCGCCAATAGCATTAGCGGGCTGGTGATGGCAGCGACCGCAACCGGCTTGCGCAGCCACAGCAGTAACGGTTTTGCCTCGTGGTTGTCATTCCATTGCAGGCTGATCCCGGCGGGCAGCAATAACAGCACCACGCCCATCAGCGGCAGGAAGAAACGGTTGAAATAGGGCGGGCCCACCGAAATCTTTCCCCACTCCAGCGCATCGGCGAGCAGCGGGTACAGCGTGCCGAGGCAGACAATGGCGAGGATGATGGCCATCAGGCAGCTGTTGAGCAGGATGAACATCTCGCGCGACAGGAAACGGTAACCGCTCGACGGTGTGGTTGGAGCGCGCAATGCGAACAAGGTCAGTGAGCTGCCCACCACCACGCCGAGGAAGGCGAGGATGAAATAGCCGCGGCTAGGGTCGCTGGCGAAGGCGTGTACTGATGTGAGCACACCGGAGCGCACGAGGAATGTGCCGAGCAAGCTGAGCGAAAAGGCAAAGATCGCCAGCAGCAATGTCCAGCTGGAAAACAGCTGGCGCTTGTCGCTCGCGGCCAGCGAGTGCAGCAGCGCGGTGCCGGCCAGCCAAGGCATGA
>CALMIC010000029.1 GCA_937864065.1 uncultured Cellvibrionales bacterium
ATGCCTATGGCACGGTGGACTGGCTGGTCGGCGCCGATGTGATGGTTGGCAAGAAGAAGGCACTGCGTTTTTTTGAAAACCCCGCGCTGGACAAATCCTCTATTGGGCATGCCGGCGACTATTACGATGGCATGGATGTGCATTTTTCCAGTGGCGTTTTCAATCGCGCCTATTTCCTGCTGGCCAATACGGCTGGCTGGGATCCCGCCAAGGCATTCAAGGTTTTCTATTACGCCAATGTGAACTACTGGGTGCCGAGCTCGGATTTTGTCGATGCGGCCTGCGGTGTGCTGAGTGCTGCCGGCGACCTGGCCTATGACAAGCAGGCGGTCAAGGCAGCTTTCCAGACGGTCGGTGTCGAATGCCCGTTGCCGGTTACCGATGTTGATGGTGATTTCATGGATGATGACTGGGAGGCGGCTAATGGCCTGAATCCGTCAGTCAACGATGCGAGTGAAGATCCGGATGGCGATGGCCTGAGCAACCGCCAGGAATATTTTGCAGGCACCGACCCGCAGGATGCCGATACCGACGGTGATAACATCGCTGATTCCTACGACCCGCTGCCGACAGACGGCGACTGGCTGGGCCTGGTTGCCTATGACACCGTGTTCAACCGCGGTGATGGCGCCAAGGCGCTGGCCGGTTCCGCGGTGGCCAGCGGCGATGTCGATGGCGATGGCTATGATGACATCATCATCGGCGCGCCGAACTATGACTACAAATACCAGCGTTACCGTTACCCGGATATCGGCTTCGTGGTAGTGGTGTCCGGCAAGACCGGTGGCGTGTTGTGGTACAACATCGGTGACAACAAGGGGCAGTTCTACGGCAAGGCTGTCGCAGCGACATCCGATCTCGACAAGGATGGTGTAGCTGATTTTGTTGTAGGTGTGCCGGGCTATGACCCGTTTGATTACGGCAGTTACCGTTATGTGAAGGATGTCGGCCTTGTGCTGGCATACAGCGTGTTCGATTTCGACCCGTTTACCGGCGCTGCGTACATCAATGCCTTTGTGGGGGATTATGCCGGCGACCGCTTTGGTTCGGCTGTCGCCGGATCCGGTGATATCGACAATGATGGTTACGGCGATATTGTCATCGGTGCCCCCGGTGTCGACACCACCGATTCCATCAGCCTGTTCAAGGACGCAGGTGCGGTTTACGTCGTTGAAGTCAGTTCCGGGTCGCTGATTGCGGCTTACTACAACGGTGGCGCCAAGGACAATTATGGTGCGGCAGTGGCCGGGGTTGGCGACATCACCGGTGACGGTTATGAGGATGTCATTGCCGGTGCCCCGCTGGCGGATGATGAAGGCAAGGATTCGGGTTTCGTGGATATCCTGACCCCGGTGAATAACGGTTATCACAACCAGTATCTGCCTGGCCTGGCAGCTGGTGACCGTTTCGGCGCTAGCGTAGCCGCAGCCGGTGATGTCAATGCCGACGGTATCCCGGATTTTATTGTCGGGTATCCCTATGCCAACAAGAAGGCAGGTGGTGCCGCCATTTTCCTTGGTACGGGCAACCTCAGCCAGATCGGCTTTCTCCGCAGTATGGAAGGGGATTTGCCGGGTGATGCAATGGGCAGCGCCGTAGCTGGTGTGTCTGATGTCGATGGTGATGGTCGCAACGATATTCTCGTCGGCTCTCCCGGCGTAGATGTCATCGACAACGCAACGGGCAAGAAGCTGGCGGACGCCGGTCGCGTCCAGCTGTTCTCCGGTGCCGATGGCAGCGAGATCTGGTCAGCCGATGGCAACGCGGCCAAGGATTACTTCGGCTGGGCTGTGGCGAGTGGTGACGTGAACAACGACGGCGCCGGTGATGCTGTCATCGGTGCAAAGGGCGATGACCTGCCCGGTGGCACGGCCAACAAGCCGAAGCTGGTGAAGGATACGGGTTCCGTCGCTGTCATCAACGGCAAGGCAATTGCGCCATAACGCGGGAGTGGCCCATGAATGAGAAGCTGACGCCGGAGCAGTACCACATCTGCCGGGAGAAAGGCACCGAACGCGCTTTCACCGGCAAGTACTGGGATTGCAAGGAGGACGGCATATACCGCTGTGTATGCTGTGGCCAGCCATTGTTCGACAGCAGGACGAAATACGATTCCGGCAGCGGTTGGCCCAGTTTCTGGCAGCCGCTGGTCGAGCAGGCCATTACTGAACACCGCGACAGCAGCCACGGCATGATCCGTACGGAAGTGGTTTGCAGCCGGTGTGATGCACACCTTGGCCACGTATTTCCCGACGGGCCGCAGCCGACCGGATTACGCTACTGTATCAACTCCGCGTCACTGGACCTGGTGGCGCGTCAGGAGGGTGATGCATGAGTACGGTTTTCGATTTTTCGGCTGCGGGTATTGATGGCAAACCCGTTGATCTCTCGGCTTATCGCGGCAAGGTGTTGCTGATCGTCAACACGGCCAGCAAGTGCGGGTTCACCCCGCAGTACAAGGGCCTGCAGAAACTGTTCGAGCAGTACCGCGAACGCGGCTTCGAGGTGCTTGGATTCCCGTGTGACCAGTTCGGCCACCAGGAGCCGGGTACTGAGGCCGAGATCAACAGCTTCTGCGAGCTGAACTTCGGTGTCAGTTTCCCGCTGTTTGCCAAGATCGAGGTCAACGGCAAGGATGCGCACCCGCTGTTTGCCCACCTCAAGGCCGAGGCGCCGGGCCTGCTCGGCAGTGAGGGCATCAAGTGGAACTTCACCAAGTTCCTGGTAGACCGAGAGGGCAGGGTGGTGTCCCGCTATGCCCCGGCTACTTCGCCGGAAGCGATTGCGAAGGATGTCGAAGTCCTGCTCTGATCCTGTCTTCGCCCGCCCTGCCGGTAGGCTTTGCAGGCAGCCGCGTTTACAATGCGCGCCATCCTTATCCGGCCCGGGCTATCGAGAGGCGAACATGGCGGCAGCAAAAGGCGGCAAATCAGCAAAAAAAGCGGGTAAATCCGGCATCAACAAGGTCGTGCTGGCCTATTCTGGTGGCCTGGACACCTCCATCATCCTGAAGTGGCTGCAGCAGGAATACGGCTGCGAGGTGGTGACCTTCACCGCCGATATCGGCCAGGGTGAGGAGCTGGAGCCGGCCCGCGCCAAGGCGAAAGCCATGGGCATCAAGCAGATCTACATCGATGACCTGCGCGAGGAATTCGTGCGGGATTTCGTCTTCCCGATGTTCCGCGCCAATGCGATCTACGAGGGCGAATACCTGCTCGGCACCTCGATTGCGCGCCCGCTGATTGCCAAGCGACTCATCGAGATCGCCAACGAAACCGGTGCCGATGCCATTTCCCACGGCGCCACCGGCAAGGGCAATGACCAGGTGCGTTTCGAGCTGGGCGCCTATGCCCTGAAGCCGGGCGTGAAGGTGATTGCCCCGTGGCGCGAATGGAGCCTCAATTCGCGTGAAACGCTGATGGCCTACGCGAAGAAGCACAAGATCCCGGTCGATTTCGCCAAGGCCGGCAAGAAGTCGCCGTACTCGATGGATGCCAACCTGCTGCATATTTCCTACGAGGGCGGCGGCCTGGAAGACCCGTGGTGGGAGCCGGAAGAAGATATGTGGCGCTGGACCGTGTCGCCGGAAAAGGCGCCCGACCAGCCCGAGTACATCGAGTTCACCTATAGGAAAGGTGACATCGTCGCGATCAACGGCAAGAAACTGTCGCCGGCCAAAGTGCTGGCGCAGCTCAATGCACTGGGTGGCAAGCACGGTGTCGGCCGTCTCGACCTGGTCGAGAACCGCTATGTCGGCATGAAGTCGCGCGGCGCCTATGAAACGCCGGGTGGCACCATCATGCTGAAGGCGCACCGTGCGATCGAGTCGATCACGCTGGACCGCGAAGTGGCGCACCTGAAGGATGACCTGATGCCGCGCTATGCGTCACTGGTCTACAACGGGTACTGGTGGAGCCCCGAGCGCCTGATGCTGCAGACGATGATTGATGAGTCACAGCAGTTCGTGAATGGCGTAGTGCGCGTGAAGTTGTACAAGGGCAACGTCACGATCGCTGGCCGCAAGTCTGACGATTCGATCTTCGATGCGACGATCGCGACTTTCGAGGACGATGGCGGCGCCTACAATCAGAAGGATGCCGAAGGTTTCATCAAGCTGAATGCGCTGCGCATGCGCATCCAGGCGCTGAAGGGCCGCAAGCTGCGCTGATCAGGTCTTCTCGACCAGCGCGGCAATGGCAGCCAGGGCCTCCGGGTCCTGCTGCTTGAGCTTGTTGGCGATGGTGTGCTGGAAGAAATAGCGGAAATCCGGGTGGTCCTGCGCGCTGTAGAGGCAGTCGTCCCCGGGTAGTACCGGAGTCTTCTGGCTGCGGCCGGCATCCACCAGCATGGCAAGGATGCGGCCGTCGCACAGCAACTGCCAGCTGATCACTTCTGTCAGCATCAGCGTGTTCGGCAGCTTGGATGCCAGCACGGCATGCGTGCCGATATTGTCCGGGATTTCCTGCAGCACTTCCTCGGGGTTCGTGCAGTGGTACTGGTAATAGCTCGCGCTGGTTTCCAGTTCGATGATCTTGTGCTCGGGCGGATCGAAAAAAATCTCGTCGATGCCCGGGTCGTAATAACCCTCGAACTGGCCTTCGAGCGGGTCCTCGATGTCGGTGCAGGGCACGATGTCGGTCATCCAGGGCACGAGACCAACCACCTCACCGCTGTCGCGCAGGCCCCAGCAGAGGATCTTCAGCGCAAAGTATTTGCCGGGATGTGTCTTGTTGCTGTACAGCATTTCCAGCCCGTCGAATTCGGGCGACAGGCGGATAAACGGCGCATTGGCCAGTTCGCTGAGGGGTTTGCGGGAAAACAGGTCGATGACGTTATCCGGCTTGTTGTTGCCGGTATCGGGACGGTCAGGCGTGCTCATGGACGGCCTCCTGAACGGATGGGGCATATGGCGGGTACCCGGACCGGGTTCGCCCTGTAGAATGTCACCCGTCTTTGTTTACAGTATCGATTCACGTCGGAAACCACAATAGCTGCTGCCCAAAAAAGCGTTCACCCACTATATATGCGGCCTGATCCTGCACTATCAAGTGCGCCCCGAGCGCATGACATCGAGCGTGTTTTCAACGCGACGTTTGCCGTGAGCCTGAATACGGTGCTGGTCGGTGGTGCTGACGAGCCGTTCTACCGGCCCGCAGACGACGAGGATCCGCGTCACCGGTTGTTCTATCGCGAGGATTTTGCCTCGAGTTGCCTTCATGAGATAGCGCACTGGCTGGTTGCTGGGCCGGAGCGCCGCCTGCTGCCGGACTGGGGGTACTGGTACGCGCCCGATGGCCGCAACACACAACAACAGCAGCAGTTCGAGCAGGTGGAAGTGAAGCCGCAGGCGCTGGAATGGCTGCTGCATATCGCCTGTGGCCTGCGATTCCGCGTCAGCCTGGATAACCTGGGCGAACATGCCGGTGACGGGTGCGAGTTCAGGGACCGCGTTTACCACCAGGCCTGCCGTTATGTGTGCGAGGGCGTTAACGAGCGCACTGCGGCCTTGTACCGGGCGTTTGCTGTTGCTTTTGGCGGCCCGCCCGACATCCCGTCACTGCGGCTGACCCGTGCCGCCCTGGACTGAACATGCGAATTGTTGCCGATGAAAACATCGCCTTTGCCCGGGAATTTTTCGCGCCCCTCGGGGAACTGGTGCTGTTGCCGGGCCGCTTGATCGCGGCAGCCGACATCGCCGCGGCTGATGTGTTGCTGGTGCGTTCTGTCACGCCGGTCAATGCGGCATTGCTGGCGGATAGCCGGGTGCGCTTTGTCGGTAGCTGCACGATCGGCACCGACCATGTCGACACTGCCTGGCTGGATGCCCACAGCATCGCGTTCGCCCATGCGCCCGGCTGCAATGCACGGGCTGTGGTCGAGTATGTGTTGTCCTCATTGCTGGCACTGGGCGTCGATATGCTGGCCAGCCGCATCGGTGTCGTCGGCTGCGGCAATGTCGGCGGGCAATTGCTGCGTTGCCTGCAACAGGCAGGAGCGCAGGTTGTGGGTTGCGACCCTTTTCTCAAAGATACTGCGCTGCCACTCGTGCCATTCGAACAGGTACTCACGCGCGAGGTGATTTGCCTGCATACCCCGCTGACCCGTTCCGGCCCGCATCCTACGTTTCACCTGTTCGACGAGGCCGTGATCGCGAGCCTGTCGCCCGGCACGGTGCTGCTGAATGCCGGTCGCGGTGCGGTGATCGATAATGCTGCGCTGTTGCGCCGGCTGCAGCAGCGATCCGACCTGCGTGTCGTGCTTGATGTGTGGGAAAACGAGCCCGCAATCGATGGTGGCTTGCTCGACCAGGTTGCCATCGGTACGCCGCATATCGCCGGTTACAGTGCCGAGGGCAAGCTGCGCGGCACCCGGATGGTGTACGAAGCCCTGTGCCGTTTTCTCGGTGTTGACCCGGCGGACGTGGCGGTCGGGCTGGCTGGCATCGTCGAACCGTATGATGTGGGGGTTGATGATGCTGCGCTGCGGCAGGCCTATCCCGCCAGCGGCGCACAGGGTTTTGACCGCTTGCGCCGCGACTACCGCGCTCGTCGCGAATGCCCGGTGCCAGTCGGGCGCGTCACGCTATAGATCCCTGTGCCAGATCAAACACCACTGCCCCGCCAGCCGGCACAATCAAGGTGGCTAGAGAAGAGATTCGCCGGCAGGCGAACGAGAATAACGGAGGCAGGTAATGAATCTTTGTGCACGCGACATTATGGTCAGTGATGTGTTTTCAGTGACTCCCTGTATGTCACTGGTCGATATGGACAGCGCCTTCCTGCAGCGCGGGATATCCGGGGCGCCGGTGGTGGAAGGGGGCAAGTTGCGCGGTGTCGTGTCACGTGCGGACATCAGCCGCAAACTGTCGGAAACTGTGCAGGCGGCCAGTGCGCCCGAGGTGCCGCGCGGATCGTTGATCGATCTGATGACAGCCGCTTCCCGCAACGTCAAGCCGGCTTTCGAGCGGGTTCGTGAATTGTGCGTGGGCGACATCATGGTCGAGAAGGTCGTCACGGTAGCGCCAGCTGCGCCCGTTGAGGAAGTCGCCCGCCTGATGGTCGAGCGCAAGATACACCGGGTGCTGGTGGTCGAGCAGGACCGGCTGGTCGGCCTCATTTCCACGCTGGATCTCGTCAGGGCCATGCTGCTGGAGCGCCAGGCGGCTTGACGACCGGTCGCCCGGACCGGGCGGGATGCGATAGGATCAATCATCGCAGCCAGTATTGCAGTCATGTTTGCCCATCCCGTCCTGTGCCGGTTGTTGCTTGTGACCCTGCTCATCCTGGGAGGGGGTTCACTGCGCGCGCAGGATGCCCATGAGCTCAGTGACATGGCCGAGCCGATGCTGCTGCCACCGCCGGCGCCGGTGGCAGTGCCGTCTGCCGGCCAGCTGGCCGGCGCGCAGTCCACTACCACAACGCCTTACGAGATCAGCATCCTGTTTCTCTACACGCCGGATGCCGTGCGTTTATACGGCAGCGAGGCGGCGGTAAAGAGCCGTATTGACCTGATCGTCAGCTTTGCCAACACGGCCTATAGCAACAGTGGTATTGACCTGCGCATCGTGAAGGCGGCAACAGACCTGGTCTATTACGACAATGCCAACACGACGGCCACCGCGTTCAGCCATCTCGGCAACAAGACGCACCCGGCATTCATGGGCGTCAACAAGCGGCGCATGGAAACGCAGGCCGACTTTGTCGTGCTGGTGCGGCCGCAGAAAGCTGATGCCTCGGTCTGCGGCAAGGCCTATTTTGTCGGCGACGTGGCCAATCCGGCGACCGATTACTGGACGCTCGGCGGTTATGCCTACGCCCATGTCTCGATCAATTGTTATGACTTTGTGCTGGCGCATGAGCTGGGCCACATCATGGGCCTGGTGCACTCGCGCGATGCGGTAGGGGAGACCAATGTCGGCAAGTCCTACCCCTATGCCTCCGGCTACAGGGTCGCGAATGATTTCAACACGATACTGGCGTCCACCAAGGGCTATCCGCCGCCGCTGGCCTGTTGCAGTTACCTGCCGGTTTTTTCCTCGCCGGCTGCTACCTGTACCGGCAAGAGCGGTGTGCCGAAATCGTGCGGGGTCGACAGTGCGCTCAGCAACGGTGCTGATGCCGTCAAGGCGATCAACAATATCGCGGCGCAATTGCCACGCTTTTCCGACGACAGCGACAGCGACGGCATGCCGGACTGGTTCGAGCACTTCTGGGGGCTTGACCGTTTCAATCCGGCCGATGCCTCCGGGGATATCGATGGCGATGGCTTGACCAACCTCGGCGAATTCCATCTCGAAACATTTGCCCGTCAGATCAGCGGTTTGCCGAAGCCTGCCATCGACACGGATGGCGATGGGCTGCTGGATGGCAATGATCCCTTCCCGACTATCAATGGCAATCCGGTACTGGAGCTGAACAGCCCCTATGCGGGCAGCCGCATCCACGAACAGGTATCTCCCTGATTGCCAAAGCCGGCCCTGCTGGCTAGAGTGGCCCCGCTTTGCTTCCCCCCTGGATCCTCTTTGCGGTTTTTGGCCATGACGCCCTTGCAGCGCTACCAGCAGGACCTGTTGCGACCGGATTTTGTCGCCGACCCCGCCCAGAAAATGGCCGTGGACCATTTGCAGCGCTTGTACGACGACCTGCTGGCACAACCGGCCGGCGGCTTGCTGGCAGGCCTGTTCCGGCGCAGCAGGAAACCTTGCAAGGGCCTCTATTTCTGGGGCGGGGTAGGGCGCGGCAAGACCTACCTGATGGATACCTTTTTCGAGTCGCTGCCGTTTGACCATAAGCTGCGCCTGCATTTCCACCGTTTCATGCGCCGCGTGCACCAGGAAATCCGCACACTGAAAGACCAGAAGAACCCGCTTGATATCGTGGCAGATCGACTGGCCAGTGAGGCGCGTGTGCTCTGTTTCGACGAATTCTTCGTCTCGGACATCGCCGATGCGATGATCCTCGGCAACCTGATGGAGAAGCTGTTCGCGCGAGGCGTGAGCCTGGTGGCCACTTCAAATATCGTGCCGGACCGCCTGTACGAGAACGGGCTGCAGCGCGAGCGCTTCCTGCCGGCCATTGCCATCCTCAAGGCCCATGTCGAGGTGGTGAATGTCGATGGCGGCACCGACTACCGCCTGCGCACCCTGGAACAGGCCGAGCTCTACCACTGGCCGCTCGATGAACAGGCAGACACGACACTGGCCCGCAGTTTTGCCGCGCTGTCGCCAGTGGCTGGCCATGACGATGTCGAGCTGGAGATCGAGGGCCGTACCATCCGGGCGCGCAAGGAGGCCGATGACGTGGCCTGGTTTGACTTTGCCGCCCTCTGCGACGGCCCGCGTTCGCAGAATGACTATATCGAGCTGGCGAAGGAGTACCACTCGGTGCTGTTGTCCAATGTGCCGGCCTTGCACAGCGGCATCGACGACCAGGTCCGCCGCTTCATCAACCTGGTGGACGAGTTCTATGACCGCAACGTCAAGCTGGTCATCTCGGCGGCAAAGCCGCTGGAGGACCTCTACAGCGGCGGCCGGTTGACCTTCGAGTTCCAGCGCACGCAGAGCCGCTTGCTGGAGATGCAATCGCACGAATATCTGGCACGGGAGCACCGTCCCTGACGGGGCGATTCGTTGTCTGGATAAGCCCTTTCTGGTAGTCTGGCTTCCCGTCCCAGAGGTGATTGGAGCAGTGTTTTCTGCCCTGCAGCCGGCCACCCGTTCAACCAGTTTTTAATGTCCCGCAGGCGAGCTCCGATGCTGCAAGTGTCGGAGATGTAAGGATTTTTTATGACGCGTTTTATCTTTGTCACCGGTGGCGTGGTTTCTTCCCTTGGCAAGGGCATTGCCTCGGCCTCACTCGGTGCGCTGCTTGAGGCACGGGGTCTCAAGGTCACCATCATGAAGCTGGATCCCTACCTGAATGTGGATCCCGGTACCATGAGCCCCTTCCAGCACGGCGAGGTGTTCGTGACCGAAGACGGCGCCGAGACCGACCTGGACCTGGGCCACTACGAGCGCTTCCTGCGCACGCGCATGAGCCAGCGCAACAACTTCACTACCGGCCGCGTCTACGAAACCATCCTGCGCAAAGAGCGCCGTGGTGATTACCTCGGCGGTACGGTGCAGGTCATCCCGCATGTGACGGACGAGATCAAGCGCCGCGTGCTCGAAGGCGCCGGTGATGCCGATATCGCGCTGGTCGAGATCGGCGGCACTGTGGGCGACATCGAATCGCAGCCGTTCCTGGAAGCTGTGCGCCAGCTGCGGGTGGAGCTGGGCAGCAATCGCTCCTTGCTCATGCACCTGACGCTGGTGCCATATATCGCCACAGCCGGCGAAGTGAAAACCAAGCCTACCCAGCACTCGGTGAAGGAGCTGCGCTCGATCGGCCTGCAGCCCGACATACTGCTGTGCCGCTCCGAAATCGAGGTGGACGAGGATTCACGGCGCAAGATCGCGCTGTTCACCAACGTCGAGTTCCGCGCCGTTGTTGCCCTGCCGGATGCAAAGACCATCTACGCCGTGCCGCGCCTGCTGCATGAGCATGGCCTGGATGACATCGTCGTCGAGAAGCTGGGCCTGCAGTGCAAGTCCTGTGACCTCGCTGAATGGGATCGGGTCGTCGAAGGCCTGATGAATCCGCAGCAGACCGTGACGGTGGCGATGGTCGGCAAGTACATGGACTTGCTGGATGCCTACAAGTCGCTGAACGAGTCGCTGATCCACGCTGGCATCGCCACGCACACGAAAGTGGTGGTGCGCTATATCGATTCGGAAACCGTGACAGCGGAATCCGTCGATAGCCTGCTCGGCGATGTCGATGCGATCCTGGTGCCGGGCGGTTTCGGCATCCGCGGTGTCGAGGGCAAGATCCTGACAGTCAATTTTGCCCGTACACACAAGATTCCCTATCTCGGCATCTGTCTCGGCATGCAGGTCGCTGTCATCGAATATGCGCGCAACGTGCTGGGCCTGAAGCAGGCCAACAGCACCGAGTTTGACCGCAATACGCCGGATCCGGTGGTGGGTCTCATCACCGAGTGGAAAGATGCGTCCGGTGCGGTCGAGCAACGCGACGAGAACTCCGACCTGGGTGGGACCATGCGTCTCGGTGCACAGGTCTGCCATCTCATCGAGGGTTCACTGGCGCGCAAGGTCTACGGTGCAAGCCAGATCCGCGAGCGCCACCGTCATCGCTACGAAGTGAACAACAACTACCTTGAAAAACTGAAGCAGGCCGGCTTACGTTTTGGCGGTTTGTCGGAAGATCGCACGCTGGTCGAGATGATCGAGATCCCGGATCACCCGTGGTTTGTCGCCTGCCAGTTCCACCCGGAGTTCACCTCCACGCCACGCGACGGCCATCCGCTGTTCCGCCATTACATCGAGGCCGCCCTGGCCTACAGCAAGGGCAAGGGCTGAGCCATGCAGAAGACCATTACTGTCGGCAATGCCGTTGCCGTGGCCAATGACCGGCCGTTCGTGCTGTTCGGTGGCATGAATGTGCTGGAGTCGCGTGACCTGGCCTTGCAGGTGGCGGAAGCGTACGTGACCGTGACCCAGAAGCTGGGCATCCCGTATGTCTTCAAGGCGTCTTTCGACAAGGCCAATCGCTCATCGATGTTTTCCTTTCGCGGTCCCGGGCTGGATGAGGGCCTGAAGATTTTCCAGGAAATCAAACAGACCTTCGGTGTGCCGGTGATTACCGATGTGCATGAGCCGCACCAGTGTGCCCCGGCCGCTGAAGTGTGTGATGTGATCCAGTTGCCGGCATTCCTGTCGCGGCAGACGGATCTCGTGGTGGCGATGGCGAAAACCGGTGCAGCGATCAATATCAAGAAAGCGCAGTTCCTCGCGCCGCACGAGATGAAACACATCCTGCAGAAATGCAACGAGGCCGGCAATGACCGGCTGATGCTCTGTGAGCGTGGCAGTTGCTTCGGCTACAACAACCTCGTCGTCGACATGCTCGGCTTCGGCATCATGAAACAGTTCGGTTACCCACTGATCTTTGACGTCACGCACAGCCTGCAGATGCCGGGTGGCCGCGCTGATTCTGCTGGCGGCCGTCGCCAGCAGGTGGTCGAGCTCGGTCGCGCAGGCATGTCGCAGGGCATTGCCGGCCTGTTCCTTGAGGCACACCCGGATCCGGATAATGCGAAATGCGACGGTCCTTGCGCGCTGCCGCTGGACAAACTGGAAGCTTTTCTCGGCCAGATGAAGGCCGTGGATGATCTGGTCAAGAGCCTACCGGCGCTGACCATTGCGTAAACAAAAACACAAAATTGAGGAGATCCCCCAATGAGCAAGATCGTGGATATCAAGGCATTCGAAGTGCTGGACTCGCGTGGCAACCCGACCGTGATGGCGGAAGTGACAGTGGAAGGCGGTTATGTCGGCAGCGCTTGCGCGCCGTCAGGTGCTTCCACCGGTTCGCGCGAAGCACTCGAATTGCGCGACGGCGACAAGGCGCGCTACCTGGGCAAGGGTGTGCTGAAAGCTGTCAATAACGTCAACACCACGATCCGCAACCTGCTCCTTGGTAAGGATGCCGCCGACCAGCGTGCGCTCGACCAGTTGATGATCGATGCCGACGGTACCGACAACAAGGCCAACCTCGGTGCCAATGCCATCCTCGCTGTGTCGCTGGCTGCCGCCAAGGCCGCTGCTGCAGCGAAGAACATCCCGTTGTACCAGCACATTGCCGACATCAACGGCACACCGGGCCAGTACAGCATGCCGGTGCCGATGATGAACATCATCAATGGCGGCGAACACGCCGACAACAATGTCGACATCCAGGAGTTCATGGTACAGCCGGTGGGTGCGCCGACTTTTGCCGAAGCCCTGCGCTGGGGTGCCGAGATTTTCCATGCGCTGAAAAAAGTACTGCAGGCTAAAGGGTTGAGCACGGCGGTGGGAGACGAAGGCGGTTTTGCGCCCAACCTCTCATCCAATGCCGAGGCATTGGCAGTCATCAAGGAAGCGGTGGCCAATGCCGGCTACAAGCTGGGCACGGACATCACGCTGGCACTGGATTGTGCATCGTCCGAGTTCTACAAGGACGGCAAATACGTGCTCGCGGGTGAGAGCAAGAGTTTTGATTCTGCCGGTTTTGCCGATTACCTCGCAGGCCTGTGCAAGGAGTACCCGATTATCTCGATTGAAGATGGCCAGGACGAAAGCGACTGGGCCGGCTGGAAACTGCAGACAGAGAAACTCGGTGCGACAGTGCAACTCGTTGGCGACGACCTGTTTGTCACCAACACCAAAATCCTCAAGGAAGGTATCGAGAAAGGTATCGCCAACTCGATCCTCATCAAGTTCAACCAGATCGGCTCACTCTCCGAAACCCTCGATGCCATCGCGATGGCCAAGAAAGCCGGTTATACGGCGGTCATCTCGCACCGTTCCGGTGAAACCGAAGACAGCACCATTGCCGATCTCGCTGTCGCCACGGCTGCCGGGCAGATCAAGACCGGCTCCCTGTGCCGTTCGGATCGCGTGGCAAAGTACAACCGCTTGCTGCGCATCGAGGCCGAGCTGGGTGGCAAGGCACCTTATCGCGGTCGGGCTGAATTCAGGGCCTGAGCCGATAGCACGCCAACATGAAATGGGTCGTGCTGGTTCTGCTTCTGCTGCTGGGCTTCCTGCAGTACCGGCTATGGGTCGGTGAAGGCAGCCTGGCGCAGATTGCCCAGCTCAAGCGCGATATCCAGAAACAGCAGCTGGAAAACGCCCATTTGCGTGCACGCAATCAGGCGCTGGCGGCCGAGATCGAGGCGCTGAAAAAAGGCACGAGCATTGAAGACCGTGCGCGGCGCGACATGGGCATGATCCGCAAGGACGAGACCTTCGTGCTGATTGTTGACGAGCAGGAAAAGGCGTCGAAGAAATGAGCCTGGTGCCAGCCAAGTGGGCGATCGTTCCCGCCGCCGGGATCGGCGCCCGTTTTGCGGCCACCGGCACCCCGAAGCAGTATGCGCGTATCGGCGACCGCACGGTACTCGAACACAGTGTATCCGCCATGCTGGCCTGTGACATGGCAGGTGTTGTGATCGCAGTGCATCCCGAGGACACGCAGGCCCGGCACTTGCCATTCCTGCAGCATCCTGCGATACGGTTTGTCACCGGGGGTGCCGAGCGCGCTGACTCTGTGCTGCAGGCAATGTTGTCTTTGCAGGGGCCGGCGCAAGCCGATGACTGGGTGCTGGTGCACGATGCTGCAAGGCCGTGCCTCCTGCCGGCAGATGTGAAGAATCTGGTTCGGGTGCTGCATGCCGATGCTGTCGGCGGCATTCTGGCGGTGCCGGCAATCGACACGTTGAAAAAAGTGGGCGGCGATACCATCGAACAGACGGTTGACCGTTCACAGATCTGGCAGGCACAAACGCCACAGATGTTTCGCTATGGACTGTTGTTGCAATCCCTGCAAGCCGCACTGGTCTCCGGCCAGCCGGTGACGGATGAGGCCTCAGCCATCGAGGCGAGAGGGTATCCGGTAAAAGTGGTGGAAGGTTCACGCAGCAATATCAAGGTCACATATCCGCAGGATCTGGCACTCGCCGCCTTTTTCCTGCAGCAGGAGGGCAGGGCATGACATTCCGTATCGGCCAGGGTTATGACGTGCACCGTTTCGGTCCCGGTGATCATGTGATGTTGTGCGGCGTGGCTGTGCCGCACGATCAGGGATTCGTTGCCCATTCTGATGGCGATGTCGCCATCCATGCGCTGTGCGATGCCCTGCTGGGTGCGCTGGCCCTCGGCGATATCGGCCAGCATTTTCCGGACACGGATGCCGCCTACAAGGGTGCGGACAGCACGCTGTTGTTGCGGCATGTCTACGGGTTGGTGTGCCAGCGAGGCTGGCAACTCGGCAATGCCGACATCACGATCATTGCCCAGGCACCCAAAGTCCTGCCTTATCGCCAGCAGATGCAGCAGCGGTTGGCGGGAGTGATGGAAGTCGATCTCGACCGTATCAGTGTCAAAGCCACCACCACAGAAAAACTCGGCTTTGAAGGGCGCAAGGAAGGTGTGGCGGCACAGGCCGTCGTGCTGTTGCAGCAGGCCTGACACTTGTCGCTGCAGTTCGGACTTGATTTCCCCCGCGCCTGGCCGAACCTTGATGCCAGGGCCGCATTCCGCAGTGAGCCGGAAGATTTTTTCGTCGATGAAAAGCTGGGGTTTGCCCTGGCTGGTGATGGTGAGCACCTGTGCCTGCATATCGAGAAGCGGCAGCAGAATACCGTTGCCGTGGCGAAGCAGTTGGCCGAACAGGCCGGGTTGCGGCAGATGGATGTCGGCTATTGCGGCCTGAAGGATCGCCACGCCGTGACGCGCCAGTGGTTTTCCCTCTACTTGGGGCAGCGTGAACTCGACTGGCAAAGCTTGCGGCTGGATGGCTGCACCATCCTCGCTGCCGGCCGCCATGACAGAAAGCTGCGTCCAGGCCAGCACACCGGCAACCGCTTCGTGATTCGCCTGCGCAATGTCGAGGGCGACTTGCCGGAACTCGAGCAGCGCTGGTATGAGATCGCCGGGATGGGCGTGCCGAATTATTTCGGCGAGCAGCGCTTTGGCCGTGGCGGCAGCAACCTGCTGCGCGCCAGCGAATTGTTGCCGTTACATGCCCGCCAGTGGCGCGAAAGGAAAAACCAGTTTGCGGTTTCTGCCATTCGCGCATGGCTTTTCAATGCTGTGCTGGCTGACCGTGTGCAGGCGGGCGACTGGCGCGAAGCCGTTGCCGGTGAACCGCAACCGCTCGCCAGTGGACCGCTGTGGGGTCGTGGCCGGCCACTCAGCAGTGACGCTTTGCGTGAGCGGGAAGACAGGCTGCTGGCTCCTTATGCCGCATTCTGCGAAAAACTGGAGCACGTCGGCTTGCAGCAGGAGCGGCGCCCGCTGTTGCTGCTGCCGGCGGATGCCTCTGCCTGTCGCGAGGGGAATGACTGGGTGCTGGGTTTTTCCCTGCCGCCAGGGACTTATGCCACGGCCGTGCTGCGGGAGTTGCTGGCGCTGGAATCCCCGCAAAACCACAACCGGTAGTGTCTGGTGAATCTAGGCGACCCACAGCTTGTGATATAGTTCCCTTACTTTTAGGACGGTGGGGGACGCTGTGAACAGGTTCGATCTCGATGGTATTGGCATGACGTCGCGCCGTACGCGCGATCGTCTCATCGAGCGCTTGATGGATCAGGGCATCAGCAACTTCCATGTGATCAACGCCATTCGCGAAACCCCACGGCATATTTTCGTTGATGAAGCCCTCGCACACCGGGCTTATGAAGATGATGCGCTGCCGATTGGCTTCAACCAGACCTTGTCGCAGCCGTACACGGTAGCCCGTATGTCGGAGTTGCTGCTGTCGCGCGGCCCGCGCACACGCGTACTCGAAATCGGTACGGGCTCCGGTTACCAGACGGCGATCCTGGCCCAGTTGGCCAGCAAGGTCTACAGCATTGAGCGCATAGAGCCTCTGCTCGACAAGGCGCGCCAGCGCATGCGCTTGCTGGGCCATGACAATGTGTTCCTGCGCCACGCAGATGGTGCGATAGGCTGGGAAGAAGCCGGGCCTTTCGATGCCATCCTGTCTGCTGCAGCCCCGGTGCAGATACCGCCCAGGTTGCTGGAACAGCTGGCGCCCGGCGGTGTGCTGGTCAGCCCGGTGGGCGGCGACGAACAGCATCTGGTGATGGTCTACCGCGACCCGGAAACAGGGGACTATGAGCAGCAGGACATCGAGCCCGCACGGTTTGTGCCTTTCGTTCGCGGCGTGATGCGCTGACCCCATCATCCCGACCGGGTGTCGGCAGGGCTTAGATTTTTTTGGCATAGCCGCCTGGCGCTAATTCAGATTGTTAATGGGGATAACATGGTTTTGTTGCGTGGAACACTTTTGCGGCAGCTGTCTCGTTGGGCTTGCCTCGCCGGCATCCTGGCGCTGCCGGCTATGGTTGTCGGTTGCAAGGGCAATGACCGGCTGGCCCCGATCGAACAGTTTGACCAGCCGCCGGCCATCAAGCTGAACCACCACACGGTTTCCCGCGGCGACACCCTTTACTCGATCGCCTGGCGGTACGGCATGGACTACCACCAGTTGGCCAGGCTGAACACGATCAACCCGCCTTACACGATCTATGTCGGGCAAAAGCTGGCCATCAGCGACGATTCATCTGGCGCGCGCAGTGGCCGTTATGTGACCACCGTGTCGCCGGGGACAGAGATAGTCGCTGTGCCGGATAGCGGAACCGGTGGTGTGACCGAGGTCGGTGGTGTTACCGAGGTCACTCCGGTGGATGCAGTCCGTGAGCCGCCGGCGCTGCCCCAGCCCGAAACCGTGAAACCTGTTGCGGAACAATCTGTGGAACGTATGCCGGCAGCGGCAGCCACCGACGGTGGTAGCTGGCGCTGGCCTGCCAGCGGACGTGTGCTGCAGACGTTCCTGGCAACGGATCCCTTGCGCAAGGGGATTGATATCGAGGGCAAGTTGGGTGAGCCTGTGCTGGCAGCAAGTGCGGGCAGTGTGGTTTATGCCGGTAGTGGGTTGGCAGGTTATGGCCAACTGGTGATCGTGAAGCACGACGAGCAGTTCCTCAGCGCCTATGGCCACAACAGTGTCCTGCTGGTGAAAGAGGGCGATACTGTTCGCGGGGGGCAGAAGATCGCCGAGATCGGATCCAGTGGCACGGACAGCAACAAGCTGCATTTTGAAATTCGGCGCAATGGCAAACCGGTTGATCCGTTGCAGTACCTGCCAAAACGATAAGCAAGACCGGACAGTATCTTTCTTGGCCATGGGAAGGGGAAATGGAAGCAGCGGCGGCAATCCCGTCACTGCGTTATGGACAATTTCCTGCAAGGAGGACTCCGGCCATGAACCTGATCAACAACGACACCGGCGAGGGATTGCTGGAACAAGATGACACGGCACTGTGCCTGTCAAGCGGATATGCACTGGAAGCAGCCGACGAATTGCTGGCAATGGATGATGCCAGCCATGACGATACCATTCACGAAGAAGCATCTGTTGCCATCAGTCGCCAACCCTGCGACAGGATGTTTTCTCCCGGCCCTGACCCTACCCAGCGCTACCTGGCAGAAATCGGTTACTCGCCGTTGCTGACTGCAGAGGAAGAGGTGCACTTTGCGCGCCTGGCGCTGCTGGGCAATGAAGCGGCGCGATGTCGCATGATCGTGAGCAACTTGCGGCTGGTGGTTAGGATCGCCCGGCGCTATCTCAATCGCGGCTTGCCGCTGCTGGATCTGATCGAGGAGGGCAACCTCGGCCTTATCCATGCCGTGGAGAAGTTTGATCCGGAGCGCGGTTTCCGTTTTTCGACCTATGCCACCTGGTGGATCCGCCAGACGATTGAGCGGGCATTGATGAGCCAGACCCGCACCATACGCCTGCCTGTGCATGTCGTGAAGGAGCTCAATGCCTGCCTGCGCGCAGCGCGTGAGCTGGCGCAGAAAATCGACCATGAGCCGTCGCCAGAGGATATTGCCCGTTTGTTGCAGAAGCCGGTGTCAGATGTCCAGCACCTGCTCGGACTGAATGAGCGCATCACATCGACTGATCTGCCGCTGGGCGAGGATGCCGGCAAGACGCTGGCCGAGACCATTCCTGATCCGGTGGTCGGTGACCCGTCAGCATTACTGCAGGAGAGAGACCTGCATGGCCACCTGGAACAGTGGATCGCCACTCTCGGTGAACGCCAGCAGCAAGTGCTCTGCCGTCGCTTCGGCCTGCAGGGCTATGAGGCCGGTACGCTCGAGGAAGTCGGTGCGGCGGTTGGCCTCACCCGTGAACGGGTAAGGCAGATCCAGGTGGAGGCCCTGCGCCAGTTGCGGCAGCTGATGGAGCGCGAAGGGCTTGATGGTGCGGCAGTCTTGCAGTGATCAGCGTGGCGTGGCCATTGCCTGCCTGATTGACTGTAGCCCTTTCGGGCTGGCCTCAAATACACCGTGCTCGGTAATGAGGCCAGTCACCAGCCGGGCAGGCGTCACATCAAACGCATAGTTTGCCGCCCGCGAATGCGCCGGCGTCACCCGCACGTTGCCTATGGATCCGGTATCGGCATGGATGCCCTGCACATGGGTCAGCTCAAAGCTGTCTCGCTCCTCGATCGGGATTTCCCTGATGCCGTCTCGCACCGTCCAGTCAATCGTTGACGTGGGCAATGCAACGTAGAAAGGAATGCTGTTGTCCCTGGCGGCCAGCGCCTTCAGGTAGGTGCCGATCTTGTTGCAGACGTCGCCTTGTGTGGTCGTGCGGTCAGTGCCGACGATGCAGAGGTCAACCAGTCCGTGCTGCATCAGGTGTCCGCCTGTGTTGTCTGCAATATAGGTGTGCGGAACACCTGCCTGCTGCAGTTCCCATGCAGTCAGTGCCCCCTGGTTGCGCGGACGGGTTTCATCGACCCAGACATGGACAGGAATGCCTGCCAGGTGTGCCTTGTAAATTGGCGCCAGTGCAGTTCCCCAGTCAACGGTCGCAATCCAGCCGGCATTGCAGTGCGTGAGGATATTCACGACATTGCCTGATTTTTTCTCGTGCATGAGATGTATCAGTTCCAGGCCGTGATCGCCGATGCGTGAGCAGGTGCCGGCATCCTCATCGCAGATTCGCATGGCTTCCTGCAGCGCTACTGCAGCCTTGTCTTTATTTTCGCATTGAGCGATGGCCTGCCGCACACGCTCTACGGCCCAGCGCAGGTTGATGGCTGTGGGGCGAGTGGCAACCAGTTGTGCAGCGGCTGATTCCTCATGCGCAGGAGATGGGTCGCTGCGCAAGGCGAAGTACATGCCGTAAGCTGCACAGGCGCCGATCAGTGGTGCGCCACGGACCTGCATGCTGGCGATCGCGTGACAGACATCGCCTACGCTGTTCAGTTCAAGCACTCTCAGCTCATGAGGCAGCAATGTCTGGTCAAAGATGCAGGCAGCATCAGTGTTCGTGTCGTGCCAGATACTGCGGTAGTGTTTGCCATTGATATGCATGAAATCAGTCTCTTGGATTTTGCCAGGCCAGAATATTGCTCAGGGTGAGCCGAGATCCTCAACCGGGACTTCACTGCCGGTGACGGGCGGTGTGCCGGCCGCCTGTTGCCCGCTCGTTGCAGGGGGGGCGTCTTTTGCGCGCTCACAAATCAGGTAGAGCTCGATGCTTTCTATCCAGCGACGGTGCTTGAAGGTAAATGCCGCAGTATTGCCAGGTTCGACGCGTGTCTCGCGGCCGCGGTTTTTCTCTTGCTTGTTGTTGTTCATGACTGCATCGCAAATAATCGCGAAGTTTTCGTGGTTCACCGCATAAAGGGTGGTGCTGATCTCACCACTCAGGACATGGTAGTTGACCGAAAGTGCATTGAGCTGAGGGAAGACGCGGTAGGCTGGTCCCCCTGCAAGTGAAGCTGCAGAAACGCAGGTCAGGCAGGCGATGGTCAGCAGCTTCTTGGTCATGGGGGCAACCCTAGAGGAATAGCTTAGGCACGGCAGTGTAAAGGCGAAATTGGCATTGACAAAGATCAGGAAAAAATCTTTTTCCTGCCATACAATGGCGTGGCAAAGGGCGAGTACCTATTGAATCGTCAGTGCGGGTTATGCAGTATTGGCTCCCGGTCGGAGGGCCAGCATGGTTTTTGCGGCAACTTTATGAGGAGGCATCATGGCCTACAGAAAGTTTGAGTGTGTCATTTGTGGCTTTATTTATGATGAAGAAAAAGGGTTGCCGGAAGAGGGCATTGCGCCGGGTACCCGGTGGGAAGATGTGCCGGATGACTGGGAATGCCCGGAGTGTGGTGTCAGCAAGTATGATTTCGAGATGGTTCAGGCAGCCTGACCCTGGCTCTGGTTCTTGCTTATGGACAAAAGCCGCCTTGAGCGGCTTTTGCCGTTTATGGGAGTGATGTTAATGAAACAGCCAACGGAGATGAGCCGTTGAAGCTCCTGGCCCCTACGGCGCGCTGCCCCAACCCGCGTTCCTATTTCGTGCTGTTGCTGACGGTGACCTCCTACGGGGTGGTCAATAACGTCGTTTTCAGCCTGTTGCCCCTGATCGGCATTGAGCTCGGCTTTCGCGCCTCACAGATCACCCTGATTGGCAGTTGTGCTGCGTTGATGGTGTTCCTGGTCAGTCCCTGGTGGGGACGCAGGAGTGACCAGTGGGGGCGACGCTTGTCGATCCTGATCGGGGTTTGCGGCTATTGCTTTTCCGCGCTGCTGCTGGTGCTGCTGTTCAGTCTCAGCCGTTCTGGCAGCTTGTCGAGTGACAGCCTCTATGCCGGGTTATTTGCCAGCCGCTTGCTACAAGCCTTCCTGATTGCAGCGATGTTGCCGGCGATCACTGCCTATGTCATTGATATCACAACGCCTGAAGAAAGGGCTGTGGGTCTCAGCCAGGCCGGCGCAGCCCATGGCATCGGTGCCATTGCCGGCCCCTCATTGGTGACCCTGGCGGTCTGGCACCTGTTGGCTCCGCTCTATGTGGCAGTGGCAATAGCCCTGCTGATTGCGGTGCTGGTTGGGGTGTACCTGGTTGAGCCTGACCGGCATGGTGTGTCCGGCCATTCCGCGCACCACCGGTCTGCTCGGCTGGGATATTTTGACAGGCGATATCGCGGTTTCCTGCTGGTTGGCATTGTGGTCTACCTGGGTATGGCCGTGTCTACCCAGATGATGGGCTTCTACCTGCCGGCGGTGTTACAGCTTGAGGCCGCCAGGGCAGCGGCGCCACTGGGTCTGGTGCAGGGTGCTATGGCTTGTGCCACGGTATTCGGGCAGTTGGTGCTGGTGCAGCGCTTGCGCTGGGCGCCAATGCGCCTGTTGCGGGCGGGCATACCGGTGATGGCCGCAGGGTTCGTGTTGCTGGCGAGCGCCGCCGGCCTTTACCAGTTGGTCGCTGGCACCCTGCTGCTGGGGCTGGGTCTCGGGCTTGCCGGGCCAGGATTCTCGGCATCTGTATCGCTGAGTGTTGAGCCTGGGGAGCAGGGGGCAATTGCCGGGTTCCTGGCAGCATGCCCGGCCTTGGGATATGTGCTGGGGCCGCTGCTGGGCGGTTACCTCTTTGAGTGGCATCCCAGGCTGCCATTCGCCCTGGTTGTTCTGGCGCTTCTGGCTGTCTGGCCTGTCCTGTCGGCCCGCCGTTCCTGATCCGGTTTCCATCCCTTTTGCTGATTCTGTTCCCGGGGTGATCCGGTTTACCTGTTATGGGTGACAGGGTAATATGCCAATTCACCTGTGGCTG
This sequence comes from uncultured Cellvibrionales bacterium, assembly GCA_937864065.1. Lineage (GTDB taxonomy): Bacteria > Pseudomonadota > Gammaproteobacteria > Pseudomonadales > UBA7239 > UBA7239. The sequence goes on from CALMIC010000029.1 coordinate 22,242, forward strand.
GAGGAAGGCTGGCTGCAGGTGTGGCTACCTAATTAATTACAAGCAAGCAGATTTACGATTCATCGTTGATGCTGATAGCAGTACACCCGGCGCGCTTATGCGGGCTTGTCTCCCGGCTTCCCGAAAGGCGGGACAACCGCCTGAAGCTGTCCGTGTGAAGAATCCAGGGCTTACAGAATGAATAGAAAAACAGTTTCCAGCCGCTTTTTTACTGGTCTCAAATCATTGGTGTTGGTGGCAGTCAGTATGGCGGTATCCTGGCCTTTGTCGCTGTCCGCACAGGATGCGAATGTAGCCAGCCAATTGCCTTCGATCAAGAGCAAGAAGGCATCCGAGTCACTGTTGCAGGACATTATCCGCAATGGGGACAGGCTGGTGGCTGTCGGGGAGCGGGGCCACATCATTTATTCCGACAACAATGGCAAAAGCTGGCAGCAGGCTGATGTACCCACACGCGCGATGTTGACGGCAGTGTATTTTGTCTCTGCCGAGAAAGGCTGGGCAGTCGGCTATGACGGGCTGGTGCTGAATACCGCTGATGGTGGCAAAACCTGGGCAATCCAGCTGGATGGACTGAAATTCACCCGCAAGCGGATGGCAGATACGATCCCTGCGCTGGAAGACAAGATCAAGAGCTTGCAAAAGGACAAGGCTGCGGCAGAAGAGCAGTTGGCTGAAGCGGAAGCCAATGGTGAGGAAGACCTTACCCCGTACGAAGACCTTGTGGCAGATCTCGATGATCATCTTTCCACATTGGAAGGTGAGCTGGATGATGCCAAAGCGTCCCTTTCAAATACAGTGGCTAATCCGTTGATGGATGTCTGGTTCAGGGATGCCGACAACGGCTTTGTTGTCGGGGCTTTTGGTGAATTCCTCAAGACCGAAGATGGCGGGGCAACCTGGGAGAGTGTGGCTGGCAGCCTTGATAACGAAGATCGTCACCACCTGAATGCCGTCGCAGGGCTGGGTAACCTGATGTATATCGCCGGTGAGTCAGGTTATATCTATCGCAGCGATGATGGTGGTGATACGTGGTCACTGCTTCAGTCACCCGATCCGGAAAATGGCTCTTTCTTCGCAGTCAATATCATTTCGCCGGATGAGGTGCTGGTTTCTGGATTGCGCGGCGCCATGTATCGCTCCGGCGACCGCGGTAACAGCTGGAAGCAGATTCCGGAAGACCTGCACAAGAATATGAACAGTGTTTATTTTGCCGGCAATGACACCGTGCTGGCTGTAGGCAATGATGGCGCTTTCTTGCGTAGCCGGGACGGCGGCCGGACTTTCCTTTCCCATGTGCGCAAGAACAGGCTGACCATAGCTTCGGTCGTGGAAGCGGCGGATGGCAATTACATCCTTGTTGGCTCCGGCGGTGTCCAGATTGTGGTGCCGGAAAGCCTGTAAGCAGTCGTTCTGTTCAGTCAATTAACAAGAAAAGTTCAAGGGTATAGGGGTTAGCAGTATGGCCGGTGCAAGTCGTCAGTATGGTGAGCCGTATCGTTACGGTGACGAAGAAAAGGTGATGGAGCGACTGATTTTCAATCGCCGCCCCATGTGGCTGGTGATCATTGCCTTGTTGACAGTCTATTTTGCCTTCGAGATGACGCGCATCAAGGTGGATGCGCGCTTCGAGAAAATGTTGCCAATGGATCATGAGTACCTGCAGAACATGTTCAGCAGGTTGGAAGACCTGACCCAGAAGGGTCTTTCATTCAAGATCGCCATCGAGAATACCCAGGGCGATATCTTTGATGCCGAGTACCTGCAGGTATTGCAGGAGGTTCATGACAAGGTTTTCTATATCAATGGCGTAGACAAGACGACCCTGCGCTCGATGTGGGCTCCTTCTGTCCGTTGGCAGGCAGTGACACCGCAGGGTTTTGAAGGCGATCGCCTGATTCCGGGTGAATATGACGGTAGCGCAGAAAGCCTTGAAAGGGTTCGTATCAACGTCCTTCGCTCTACCGAAATCGGCCGCCTGATCTCCGATAACTTCAAGTCATCGATCGTTGAAGCCTATATCTTTTCCACCTATCCGAATAACGACGAAGCCAGGGGGCATGTAGCCGGTGCTACGGTCGATTTTGACGATCTCGGCAATATCCTCGAGTCAATTCGTACAGATGTGAATGCCAAATATAACGGCCGCTATAAGGTATACATCATCGGCGAGCCGAAAATGATCGGTGACTTCATCAAAGGCTCGACCGAGATTGTGAAGTTCGGTTTTGTGGCGATGGTTATCACCATCATCCTGCTCTACATGTACGCAAGATGCTGGCGTGCCGCCCTGATGCCGTTGTTTACCTCCATTGTTGCCGTAGTGTGGATGCTGGGTATTCTCAGTGTCATGGCTGAATTCGAGGTTCCTTATGGCAATGTTCTCGTGGGTGGCCAGAATATCGAGGTCTTTTCCGGTATAGGCATGTTCTCCATGTTGGTTCCGTTTCTGCTGGTGGCTATTGGCGTAAGCCACAGTGTCCAGTTCGTGAATGCCATGGCTATCGAGATGTCCCATGGTCATGACAAGCTGATGGCTTGTCGCCGCGCGTTCCGTTCGAACTACCTTCCCGGTATTACGGCGCTGCTGGCGAATGCTTTCAGCTTTCTCACGATGATGCTGATACCGATTTCTGCTATCAAGGAGCTGGCTATCACTGCTTGTATCGGTACGGCGGTTCTGATTGTGCTCAAGCTGATGTTGCTGCCGATTCTGTTGTCATACTCGGGTATTACGCAAGGCGGTGTGAGTCACATGCAGCTCAAGGAGCATCACAACCCGGTGCACTGGGCATTTCTTGCCAAGTTTACCGAGGCCAGATGGGCTGTGGTGGCTATTGTGCTTTCTGCTGCGCTCGGTGTTTACAGTCTTTATGAAAGGCAGAACCTGCAGATTGGCGATATCAATGAGGGTGTTCCGGAGCTGCGCCCTGATTCTGTCTACAATAAGGATAACAAGTTCATCACCTCTAACTACGCCACGAGTTCGGATCTGTTTGTGGTCATGGTCACAACCAATCCGGGTGACTGCTTCAAGCAGAAAAACATGGAGGCAATGGATAACCTGGAGTGGGCCCTGCAGAACACAGAGGGAGTGCAGGCTACTGCGTCCGCTGCGTTTGTTGCGAAAAACTTCATTGCCGGTTTGACGGAAGGGCACATCAAATGGATGGAGCTGGGTCGCAACCAGGAAGCCATTGACGGTTCATTCACCCTGATTGCCGACATGGGGCTTGCTAATGAGAAGTGCAGTTTTGCGCCTGTGATTGCCTTCCTCAAGGACCACAAGGCGGCTACGCTCGATCGTGTTGCCAAGGTGGTCAAGGATTTCGCGGACAAGAACAACAATGCGGATGTCCAGTTCCGTCTTGCCACCGGCAATGCCGGTATTGCAGCTGCAGTAAACCAGGAAATCCATGCAGCCCAGAACAAGATGCTGTGGATGGTTTATGGTGTGGTGGCTGCGCTGGTCTTTTTCACATTCCCTTCTATCCGGGCCATGTTGTGTATCCTGATCCCCTTGGCGTTGACCTCCATACTGTGTGAGGCGTTGATGGCAAAAATGGGTATCGGCGTGAAGGTGGCGACACTTCCTGTTATCACGCTGGGCGTCGGGGTTGGCGTTGACTATGGCATCTATATCTATGCGCGGATGGAAACCTATTTCCGCGAAGGCAAGTCATTGAAGGATGCCTATCTGCTTACCTTGAAGACAACAGGTAAGGCAGTCAGCTTCACGGGTCTCACGTTGGCGTTTGGTGTTGCTACCTGGTATTGGTCGGATATCCAGTTCCAGAAGGACATGGGTATCCTGCTTGTGTTCATGTTCCTCTGGAACATGGTGGGCGCATTGACGCTCTTGCCAGCTCTGGCGCATTTCCTGATCCCAGCTACGGCTTCTGCCAAGTCGGAGAGCTGACAGCGTGGGGTAGATGGTGTGCCAGCAAAAAGCCCGTGCATTTCACGGGCTTTTTGTTTTCAAGATTTCTGTTTTAGGTGCTGATTTCAGGGTTGGAGTTAAAAAATGTTTGATTTCATTGTTGTAGGGGCAGGTTCTGCCGGGTGTGTACTGGCGAACAGGTTGTCGGAAAATCCGCAACACAAGGTATTGCTGCTTGAGGCAGGTCCGAATGACAAACATCCCATGGTGCATATGCCTGGTGGTGCTGCCGAGGTGCTCAAAAGCAACAAGATGAACTGGCAAATGTACACGGTGCCGCAGAAGGCACTGGATAACCGCCGGCTCTATGTGCCGCGCGGAAAACTGCTGGGGGGATCCAGCAGCCTGAATGGTATGGTTTATATCCGCGGTCACCGGTGGGACTATGACCATTGGCAAGAGCTGGGTAATGACGGCTGGTCCTATGCAGACGTGCTGCCCTATTTCAAGCGCTCGGAAGATAACGAGCGTGGCGCATCGCTCTACCATGGTGCTGGTGGTGGGCTGAAGGTTTCTAACGCGCCGTGTGAGCACATCCTTTTCGACAAGTTCATTGAAGCGGGTCTTGAGCTCGGATATCAGCCTACAGATGACTTCAATGGTGCAGAGCAGGAAGGTTTTGCCCGTTACCAGGCCACCCTTCGCAATGGCAAGCGCTGTAGTTCGGCAGCGGCATTCCTTGGGCCGGAAGTGCGCGCGCGGTTGAATCTCACCATCATCCCCGGCGCCCATGTCACCAAGCTGATTCTCAGTGGTAACCGTGTAACCGGTGTTGAATACAAGCAGGGCAGGAAATTGCGCCAGGCGGGGGCAAAACAGGAAGTAGTATTGGCGGCAGGTGCTATCAAGTCGCCGCATATCCTGCAGACGTCCGGTATCGGCCGGCGTGAGGACCTGGAGCGCGCTGGCATCAAGCGGCTGAAGGAGCTGCCGGGTGTCGGTCATAACCTGCAGGAGCACCTGGATATCCTGGTCAATTTTACCTGCACTAAACCAATCACCATGAATGCAGCGGCAACCCGATTGCATTTACAGGCCAAGACTGCGTTTGAATATTTCGTACTAGGTAAAGGGATTGCTGCTTGCAACCTGATTGAAGCTGGTGGCTTTGTTAAGTCAGCTCCGGAAATGGCTATCCCTGATATACAGTTGCACTTTATCCCTATCCTGATGCACGGCTTGATTGATCCGATCCCGAAGCAGCATGGCGTCTCGGTCCACGCCTGTAACTTGCGTCCACAGAGCAGGGGTACCGTCTTGCCTGCCAATGCTGACCCATTGGCTTCCCCGCTGGTTGATTATGACTTCCTGGACAATGAGGCTGACTGGAAGGTCATGGAGCGTTGTTACGAGATTGTTCGCGACATCGCACAGGCCAAAGCCTGGGATGGCCTGATTGGTGAACCTTCCAGGCCATCGGCGCACTTGACGGACAAGGAACGTATCCGCGAATTCTTGCGGAAAGTTTGTGAGACGGTTTACCACCCAGTCGGTACTTGCAAGATGGGTAATGATGAGCAGGCGGTTGTCGATCATGAACTGCGCGTTCGTGGCCTGGAAGGACTGCGGGTTGCCGACGCATCGATTATGCCGACGTTGATTGGCGGCAATACCAATGCTCCTTCCATCATGATCGGCGAAAAATGTGCCGATATGATGCTTGGACGCAGGTTGCCTCCAGAGAAACTCTGAGCGGGCACTATTCGGGTTCGCGGAGCAGAACGTGGGCGACACGCCGGTCACCTTGGGTGAATTGATAGGATTTGCCCAGAGTTTCATGCCGCCGGAAGAGGCAATGGTCCAGTTCCGGGAGGCCTATGCCGGTGCCGGGCGTGTATTGGCACTGGAGCGTCCCGCCAATGATTTTGATATTTCAGTGGCTGAGGAAATTATCAGTCGCTCGGTTGGCAACATGGAGTCGTTGTCCATCGGCAATATGGTGCGCGCTTTTGTAGAGCGTGGCGCCATATCGATTGACGATGTGTTGAGCATCATCCAGGGTGCTCGCCTTTATTTCGAGTTCATGCAGGAGCTGGTCCAGTCTTCCATCGAGCATATCTCGCAAGGCATCAGTGTCGTTGACCAGCAGATGCGCATGGTGGCCTGGAACAAGCGCTATCTGGAGTTCTTTGAATATCCGGACGGTTACGTGCGCACCGGCCGCCCTGTTGCTGACTTGATACGCTTTAACCTTGAGCGTACAGGTTGTCGTCCGGAGGATCTTGATGCCGAAGTTGCAAAGCGTATCAATTACCTCAAAGAAGGCAGTCCGCACAATTTCGAGCGCTATCGCCCGGAAGGTCGCGTACTGGAGGTGAGCGGCAATCCCATGCCGGGTGGCGGATTCGTTACCAGTTACACCGATATCACCGTCCACAAGGAACTGGAGCGACAACTGCGTTCCGCCAACGAAACCCTCGAGTTGCGGGTCCAGCAGCGCACCCGTGAACTGGAATTGGCCAAGCTTGAGGCCGAAGAGGCCAATTTTTCCAAGACGCAATTCCTGGCGGCTGCCAGCCATGACCTGATGCAGCCGCTGAATGCTGCCTCCCTGTTTGCCTCGGCGCTGTTGCAGAGAACCCAGGATGAGGAGTTGCGGCAGTTTTCCGAGAATGTAGTGCTGTCATTGCAGGCGGCTGACGCGCTGATCAACAGTATGCTCGAGGCTTCCCGGCTGGATGCTGGTGTGGTTGCGCCAAAACTGGAGGTATTCCGGCTCAGCGAGTTGTTTGAACAACTCGGGCGGGAATTTACCGCCCTGGCAGAACAGCGCGGCCTGGCGTTCACTGTGGTGGCGACTCGCCAGGCAGTGTTCAGTGATCACCACCTGCTGCGCCGCATACTGCAGAACTTCCTGTCCAACGCAGTGCGTTACACGGGCAGTGGCAGGGTTCTGCTTGGCTGTCGCCGCCGCGGTAACGTCTTGCGCATCGAGGTCTGGGATACCGGCCCTGGTATTCCGCAGGACAAACGGCGAGAAATTTTCCAGGAATTCCGCAGGTTGAAAACGCCGGAATATGACAAGGCTGAAAAAGGGCTGGGTCTGGGACTCGCCATCGCGGAGCGTATTTCCCGCCTGCTGAATCACCCGATCAACTTGCGCTCATGGCTGCGCCGCGGTTCGGTATTTTCAGTTGATGTACCGATGGGCGAGCTGCAACAGCAGCCATCTGCCCCCCTGCATCAAGCGGGCAATCCCAGTGGTCTGGAAGGGGTTGCTGTACTGTGTGTCGACAATGAGCGGAGCGTCTTGTCTGGCATGCAGGCATTGCTGGAAGGCTGGGGCTGTGTTGTCTCGGTTGCGACTGACGAGGTGTCAGCCCTGACGGCCTTGCGTGGCCGGATGCCGGACCTGGTGGTGGCCGACTACCAGCTGGACGAGGGCGTCACAGGCCTGCAGGTAGTTGAAAGCCTCAATCTTGCTGCTGGCCGGGAATTGCCGGTGATTATCGTGACGGCAAACAATACCGAGGACATTCGCCACCTCAGCGAGGAGCGCGGCCACCTGTTCCTGGCCAAGCCCGTCAAGCCGGCGCGGCTGCGGGCCTCAATGTCGGCGCTGTTGCAATAGTCCCGCTTATTGCGGCTATCAGCGTTCGCTATCGTCTATGTTGAGGTAGTTGGCAGCGAGCACCGCCTGGGTCCGGTTGCGAACGCCCAGCTTGCGGAAAATGGCGGTCATATGCGTGCGGACAGTGGCTTCGGATACGTTCACCTCGCCAGCGATCTGCTTGTTCAACAGGCCCTTGGTCAGCATCATGAAAACCCGCAGTTGCTGGGGGGTCAGTGTCTTCAGGCGCTGGGCAAATTCATGTTCTTCCAGGCTGGTGGTCTGCTGGTGCACGGGTGCCGGTAACCACAGGGAGCCGCCCATGACCGTTTCCAGGGCTGTCGCAATCTGGCCAAGGTCGGACGACTTCGGGATGAAGCCGGAAGCCCCGTATTCAATCGCGCGCTGCATGATCAGGGGCTCGTCACTGGCAGATATCACGACGACAGGGATATCCGGGTACTCACGCCGGATCAGCACCAGCCCAGAGAAGCCATTGGCGCCCGGCATGCGCAAGTCGAGCAGGATCAGGTCGATGTCGGACATACCGGTCAAGAGGGTTTCAAGCGAACCGATGCTGTCGCATTCAGTAATGCTGGCATCGCGAACCACCTGTTTGACGGCCTGACACAATGCGTTGCGGAAAAGGGGATGGTCGTCGGCAATGATGATGCGTGTGCTCATGGCGGTCTGGCGGCAAAGTCTGTCTCGCTATCATAAACAAAAAGCAGGCCGACGGGCCGCTTTTCCCGAAGGTGCGGGGTTTTCTGGCTGGCGGCATGTGTTGTCAGCGGGATGAGAGGAAATTTACATAAGCTATATGTCGTAGAACTCTGCATTATCAGGGGCCATGTATATGGTTGGCATTGCTTTTGACAGATCTTTCTGCTCCAATTCGCGACCATGGCTCTTCCTCTGCGTTCTGCGCGGGAAGAGCAGGGCTTTGTGGGCCCTCAGGGTATAAAACCAAAACCAACACAGGTGGATAGATGATGAAAACAAAGAGTCAGCTCGGCAGGGCGGTCAGGGCGGCGGCGGCAATCAGCTTGCTTCCCGCAGCCATGCAGGTCAGCGCACTGGAGTACACAATCTCCGATGACCTGAATGTCAATATTGATACCCAGTTGACCTATGGTCGCATGTACCGTGTCGAAGGCCGGGACAAGGGCCTGCTGACCTATGGTGACATGGGCACCAGCCTGACTTCTGGCCAGTTCAACCAGGCTTTCAAGGAAGTGGTGCAGCGCACCAACGCTGACGACGGCACCCGGAACTATGATAAATGGGACGTAGTCAGCAGCCGCTATTCGATTGTTTCTGATATCAAGATCGCTTACAAAAATGTCGGTTTGTTCGTGCGCCCGCAGATTTTCTATGATGAAGTGCCGTTTGAGGGGAGCAGCTGGGATTGCAAATATGCATGTGACCCGAGCCTGTATGCGCCGGGCTATGAAAATGGCCGCGGCATCCTGAACAACTGGGGTCCGTGGTTTACTCACGAAATCAACCAGTCAGGCCATTTTGGCGATGATTACAAGGAAGTGATGGGTTACGAGGCCCGCTTCCTCGATGCCTACGTTTACGGCAACTTTGCCATCGGCGACAGCACCCTGGATGTGCGTATCGGCCGCCAGGTGATCAGCTGGGGTGAGGCGTTGATGCTGCAGGGTGGTATTGCTTTTGCGCAAAACCGCAACGACGCCGCCGCCGCCACGGCGCCAGGTGTTGAGCTGAAGGAAATCTTCCTGCCTACCGGTGCGGTCTATGGCTCGATCAATGCCACGGAGCAGTTGACTGTCGAAGCCTACTGGATGTACGAGTTCATCCCGAGTACCTTGTTCCCTACCGGTTCATACTGGAACACTCAGGACTTCATCACCGGTGATACCTTCTGGACCCATGCGGCAGGCTCCCTGGGCTCTGGCTACATGTCGCGCCGCACAACCCGTGAGCCGGACAATGACAAGCAATTTGGTCTTGGTTTGCGCTATTTGCTGGGTGAAGGTACGGAAGCCGCTTTCTATCTCGTGAACTATCACGACAAGTACCCGATGTTCTGGGCGTTCAATGGTACCGGTAACTATGACGGTTTCGATGGCAAGCTTGATGCTGACCATCCTTACTCGATCAGTTATTTCGATAACATCCGCATGTACGCCATGACCCTGAATACCGTTATTGGCAATGTCCAGACTGGTATCGAGTATGCCTATCGTGCGAATGCGCCGATTGTGCCGGCTTGTACGGAACAGCAGATGAAGGCGCTGACTTGTAAAGACCCTTTCTATTATGCGCTGGCGTTTGACCGGGGTCAGTTGCCTTTCTATCCGTCAAAAGGTGTCGAGAATGCACTGGTAAGCTGGCCGACCCGAGCCGAAGTGCATACCTTGAACATGGGTATTACCTATATTCCGCAGCCTACCCCGCTTTGGGATGCTGCCACCCTCGTGGCTGAGCTGGGAACCTGGTACATCGGCGGCTTTGAGAATGAAAACCTGCAGTTCGCCCATTTGGGTGCTTTCACCAAGCAGGGTGCTGGAATGAGTGCGCAGTTCATGCCGGAGTACAAGAACGTGTTTGAAGGCGTGGATCTTGTGATCCCGTTCTTTGTCAACTACGGTATCGAAGGCAGCATGTCTACCTTCAACTTCAACGAGAAGAGCCTGTGGTGGAGTATCGGTGCCGAGTTTACCTATCTTGAGAACTGGCGTTTTGCTGCTTACTACAACAACTTCAGTGGTCCAAACAACCTCTGGGTTGACCGCGACAACATCAACTTCAACATCAAGTACAACTTCTGATGTTAGGTTGAAGATATAAAAAAGGAGGCTTAGGCCTCCTTTTTTATTGGGTTTTTATTTTAAGAAAAAATTACTCCCACTCGATAGTGGCCGGCGGCTTGGAGGAAACGTCATACGTTACCCGGGAAATGCCGCTGATTTCGTTAATGATGCGGTTTGAAACTTTTTCCAGCAGCTCATAGGGGAGGTGCGCCCAGCGAGCAGTCATGAAATCGATGGTTTCTACAGCCCGTAGCGACACCACGTATTCATAGCGGCGGCCGTCGCCTACAACGCCAACTGATTTGACGGGCAGGAACACGGCGAAAGCCTGGCTGACTTTGTGGTACCAGCCCGATTGTTGCAATTCTTCGATGAAAATGGTGTCTGCTTCACGCAATAGATCGGCGTAAGATTTTTTTACCTCGCCCAGTATACGTACACCCAATCCTGGTCCGGGAAATGGATGGCGGTATACCATGTCATAAGGCAAGCCGAGTTCCAGGCCAATCTTGCGCACTTCATCCTTGAATAGTTCGCGCAATGGCTCGATCAGCTCGAATGCCATGTCTTCGGGGAGGCCGCCGACGTTGTGGTGTGACTTAATGACGTGGGCCTTGCCGTGTTTGCTGGCGGCCGATTCGATGACATCGGGATAGATGGTGCCTTGGGCAAGCCATTTCACGCCTTGTAGTTTGGCTGCTTCGGCATCAAATATTTCAATGAATGTATTGCCGATAATCTTGCGTTTCTGTTCCGGGTCGCTGACGCCAGCGAGCTTGTCGAGAAAGATTGACTCGGCATCGGCACGGATCACCTTTACGCCCATGTGTTCCGCAAACATGGCCATGACATTGTCGCCTTCATTCTTGCGCAAGAGGCCGTTGTCTACAAAAACGCATGTCAGCTGCTCACCGATGGCGCGATGCAGCAAAGCGGCAACCACGGAAGAATCAACGCCGCCTGAAAGGCCGAGCAATACCTTGTCGCTACCAACTTTTGCGCGCACGGTCGCAATGGCATCCTCGACAATATTGGCTGGGCTCCAAAGCCGGTCGCAGCCGCATATCTCATGCACGAATCGCGCAAACAGTCGTTCTCCCTGGTGCGTATGGGTCACTTCCGGGTGGAACTGGACGGCATAGAGCTGTCGGCCTTCGTCACACATGCCTGCAATCGGGCAGCTGGGTGTTGATGCCATGACGGTGAAGCCTGGAGGTAGCTCTGAGACTTTGTCGCCATGGCTCATCCAGACGTCGAGGTAACGACCCGTGCTGTCTTCATGGTCGACAATGTCGCGAAGGAACTCGCATTCAGCTGTGACCTGGACCCTGGCGTAGCCGAATTCGCGCAGTTCCGAGCTTTCAACCTTGCCGCCAAACTGCTCGGCCATCGTTTGCATGCCATAACAGATGCCGAGTACCGGCACCCCTGCATCAAATACCGCGTCATCGGCCCGGGGGCCATTGCCTGCAGTCACTGATTCTGGCCCGCCTGAAAGGATGATGCCGCGCGGTGCAAACTGCTTTATGGCTTCACTGCCGCAATCCCAGGCATAAATCTCGCAATACACCCCGGCTTCACGGATGCGACGTGCAATGAGTTGGGTGTATTGCGAACCGAAATCGAGGATCAGGATGCGGTGTGCATGGATATTCTGCATGTTGGCCTTAGCGGACAGGGTAGTTGGGGGCTTCCTTGGTAATCGCGACATCATGGACGTGCGATTCATTCATGCCGGCGCTGGTGACGCGCACAAACTGGGGCTGGGTCCGCATGGTCTCGATATCAACACTGCCGGTGTAACCCATCGCTGAACGCAGGCCGCCCATCATCTGGTGGATGATCGCTGACACTGGCCCTTTGTAGGGCACCCTGCCTTCAATCCCTTCCGGCACCAGTTTTTCGGCTCCCTGGCTGGCATCCTGGAAATAGCGGTCGGAAGAGCCCTGGGATTGCGCCATCGCGCCCAGCGAACCCATGCCGCGATAGGCCTTGTAAGTGCGCCCCTGGTACAGCTCCACCTCGCCAGGCGCTTCTTCCGTACCGGCAAACATGCTGCCCATCATTACCGAGTGGGCTCCGGCGGCGATGGCCTTGGCGATGTCGCCGGAGAAGCGGATGCCACCATCGGCGATCAACGGTATGCCAGTGCCTTCGAGCGCTGCTGCAACATTGGCGATGGCAGAGATCTGCGGCACGCCGATGCCGGTGACAATCCGCGTCGTGCAGATAGAGCCCGGACCGATGCCAACCTTGACACCATCAGCACCGGCCTTGGCCAGCGCCTTGGCGGCTTCTGCGGTGGCAATGTTGCCGCCGATCACCTGGACCTGCGGGTAGTGTTGTTTGATCCAGCTCACGCGGCTCAATACATTGCGCGAATGGCCGTGTGCCGTATCGACCACCAGTACGTCGACGCCCGCCGCGATCAGTGCCTCGACGCGGTGGTCGGTGTCGCCGCCAACGCCAACCGAGGCACCCGCCCGCAAGCGACCCTGGTCATCCTTGCTGGCATTCGGGTAGGTTTCGGCCTTGCTGATGTCCTTGACAGTGATCATGCCGCACAGGTCGAACTGGTCATTCACGACCAGCACTTTCTCGATCCGGTGCCTGTGCAGCAGTTCCTTGACCGTTTCCGGCGAGGCGCCTTCCCTGACAGTCACGAGCCGATCCTTCGGGGTCATGATCGTGGCAACCGGGGCGTCCAGGTTGGGCTCAAAGCGGACGTCGCGGCTGGTGACGATTCCGACCAGCTGGCCATTCTGCATCACCGGCACACCCGAGATACGGTGTTCGCGTGTAAGGGCTATCAGTTCACGGATGCTGGCACTGGATTCAATGGTGATGGGGTCCTTGACGACCCCGCTCTCGAATTTCTTTACCTGCCTGACTTGCTGCGCCTGCTGTTCGACGGTCATGTTCTTGTGGATGATGCCGATACCGCCCTGCTGGGCCATGGCTATGGCCAGTCGGGCTTCCGTCACCGTATCCATCGCGGCGGATACCAGCGGGATGTTCAGCGTGATATCGCGTGTCAGCTTGGTGTTTATCCGCACATCCTTGGCCACGACCTCGGAGTAGCCGGGTAGCAACAGGACATCATCGAAAGTCAGGGCTTCGTGGGCGATACGCAACATAGGAATCCGGGAGGGGGCGGGTTAGACAAGGGAGAATTATATAAGACCGCCAATGCTTAGCCAAAGGGGCTGGCAATGGGGCAAAGAAGACGTGCCGTATGCAGGCAGGGCGCTACGGCACGGGATGGGGGCCGGGCAGGTTTTACTGGCAATCTGCCTTGCACTGGGCTACATCATCATCACACGCTTGTTTTGCGGTTGCGGATTCTGCCACTGCCTTGCAGTCCTGGTATTCCTGTTCACAGGTTTCCGTGCATTCATTGGCTAATGCAGGCAGGCAGAGAGCAGAAGAAATTGCCATCACGGCCAGTATGCGGAGCTTCATCATGCGACT
>CALMIC010000030.1 GCA_937864065.1 uncultured Cellvibrionales bacterium
AGCAGGATATGACGCCGAACATCATCCATGCCGTGCTGGCGCGGGTGGAAGGCGCGCCGAAAGGCACCAAGGGCATATCGTTGTTCATTGTGCCGAAAGTCCTGGTCAATGCCGATGGCTCGCTCGGTGAGCGCAACAGTGTGTATTGCGGCTCCATCGAGAAGAAGATGGGCAACAAGGGTAACGCGACCTGTGTGATGAATTTTGATGGCGCTACCGGCTTCCTGCTCGGCGAGGAAAATCACGGCCTCGAGATCATGTTCAATATCATGAACACTGCCCGCATCGGTACTGCCCTGCAGGGCATGACGCTGGCGCAGCTGTCGTTCCAGGGCGCCTTGCAGTACGCGCGCGATCGCCTGCAGATGCGCTCACTGACCGGCGCCAAAAATCCCGACGGCGAGGCGGACCCGATTATCGTGCATCCCGATGTGCGGCGCATGCTGATGACGCAGAAAGCACTGGTCGAGGGACAACGTGCCTTCGTGTACTGGATGGCGCAGCTTGTCGATGTAACGAAGTATGGCAATGAGGAGGCCGCAAAAGCCGCCGATGACCTGCTAGGGCTGCTGACGCCGATTGCGAAAGCTTTCTGCACCGAAACCGCGATCGAGGCGACCAACATCGGCATCCAGGTGTATGGCGGCCACGGCTATATCCATGAACATGGTATGGAGCAGGTCGTGCGCGATTGCCGCATCTCGGCCATCTGGGAAGGCACCACCGGCATCCAGGCGCTCGACCTGATCGGACGCAAGGTGATGGGTTCCGGCGGCGCCTTGCTGCGGAACTTCACCAAAATTGTGCACAAGTTCTGTGAGGCACACCAGCACGAGGAGGCCATGGCCGGTTTCTGCACGGCACTGGCCGGCCTGAACAAGCAGTGGGGCGAACTCACCGTTGCTATCGGCGAAAAGGCGATGCAGGACGCCGAGGAAGTCGGTGCCGCTTCGGTCGACTACACGATGTATTCCGGTTACATCGTGCTCGGCTACCTGTGGGCACGCATGGCGCAGGTGGCGCAGGCGAAAATCGCTGCCGGCCAGGACAATGACGGTTTCTATGCAGCAAAAGTCGCAACCGCGCAATTCTATTTTGCCCGCCTGCTGCCGCGCGCCGGCATGCACCATGCGGCGGCACTGGCTGGTGCCGGCACGGTGATGGCACTCGCCGAAGACAAGTTCGCGTTCTAGGGCTTGCGCAGCAGCGCGTAGAAAAAACCGTCATGGCCAGCGGCCGGCAGCAATTGCCGGCCGTGTGGCGTGGCGATACCCCAGTCTGCAGCAATAGGCTGTACAACCGCTTTGTCGTGCGCCTGTACAAATGCACTGAGCACATGCTCGTTTTCCTGTGGCAGGATCGAACAAGTCGTGTACAGCAGCATGCCACCGGGCGCGAGCAGCGGCCACAGCGCGTCGAGCAACTCGCGCTGGCGGGCAGCGAGAGGCGCAATATCACTCTCGCGGCGCAGGTGCTTGATATCCGGGTGACGCCGGATCACGCCGCTGCCGGAACACGGCGCATCCAGCAGGATGCGGTCAAACAGCTTGCCGTCCCACCACTGCGATGGCTGTGCGGCATCAGCGCACAGCACGGTTGCGTCCAGCTGCAAGCGGGCGAGGTTGTCGCGCACGCGCTGCAGGCGCCCTTCATCATTGTCGACAG
This sequence comes from uncultured Cellvibrionales bacterium, assembly GCA_937864065.1. GTDB lineage: Bacteria > Pseudomonadota > Gammaproteobacteria > Pseudomonadales > UBA7239 > UBA7239. The sequence continues at coordinate 1,666 of CALMIC010000030.1, forward strand.
CCACCAGTTCCGTCAGCTGCGGCTCGGTTTCCAGCATGTGCCCCGTCTTGCCGCCCGGCGCACAACAGGCATCCAGCACGCGCTGCCCCGGCTGCAACTGCAATAACGGTGCACACAACTGCGCAGCCACATCCTGCACCGAACAGGCACCGGCAGCAAAACCCGGCAACTCACTGACAACAACCGGTTGTTGCAGCAACAGCGCAGCGCGCGCCATGGCGTCGGCCTCACTGGCAATGCCGGCCGCCGACAACTGCTGCTGGTAATCCTCCACGGTTTGCTGCAACACATTGACCCGCAGTGTCATGCCGCCGCGGCCGTTGTTTGCCGCAAAGACTCCTTCCGCCTGTGCTGGCCAGGCTGCAACAATCGCTCGCATGAGCCATTCGGGATGGTTGTGGTGCTGCGCGACCGACGCATCGAGGGCCTCGCGCTGGCGCAGGTAGTTGCGCAGTACGCCGTTCAGCAATTTGCCGGCCCAGTCTTTCTTCAGTGCGCGGGCAGCATCAACGGTGAGGTTGACCACAGCATGTTCGGCAACGCGCAAGTGGCGCAACTGGTAAAGACCAACCAGCAGCAGCGCATGCACATCGTAATCCTTGTCGCGCGGTGGCTTCTGCAGTAAGTGGCCGGCCAGCGCATCGAGCACGAAAAACTGGCGCAAGGTGCCGTAGCACAGTTCTGCCAACAAGCCACGTTCGTTATCTGACACGCGCACCTGGGCCACCGGCAGCAATTCGGCGAGTGAGCGGCCATTGCGCACCACATCGGCAATCACTTGCGCGGCACAGGCGCGCACATTGCGCCCTGCAGTTTTTGTCGGCAGGCTCATGCAAGCACGTCGCCGGCCTGCAGCGGCAACAACTGGCCGTTGAGGATATCGCGCAGCGCCATGCGGTTGCGGTTCGGCAACTGCAGTTCTGTCAGCACAAGGCTACCCTGCCCACAGGCTATGCGGAGGCCCTGCGCATCCACCGACAGTACCGTGCCCGGCGCAGCCTGGTGGGGCACCGTGTCGACAGCGGCTTGCCAGATGCGCAGGCGCTCACCATCCGGCAACAGGCACCAGCAGACCGGGAACGGGTTGAAGGCGCGGATGCGGCAGGCCAGCTCACACGCCGGGCGCGTGAAGTCGAGCCGTGCCTCCTCCTTGCCGAGCTTGTGCGCGTAGGTCGCGGACTCGTCATCCTGCGCTTCAGCCGTCACTGGCCCGGCGGCCAGCCGCTCGAGCGTGCCCAGCAGGAGGGGCGGCCCCAGCGCGGCCAGCCTGTCGTGCAGCGTGCCGCCGGTGTCATCCGGCAGGATCGGGCAGGTGGCGCGGGCCAGTACCGGGCCGGTATCCAGCCCGGCCTCCATCTGCATGATGCAGGAGCCTGTCTCACTATCACCGGCCTCGATGGCGCGCTGGATCGGCGCCGCGCCGCGCCAGCGCGGCAGCAGCGA
>CALMIC010000031.1 GCA_937864065.1 uncultured Cellvibrionales bacterium
GCTGCCGCCGCTCGTTGTCGACGAGCCGACCGTCAGCATGACGTTCCAGGTCAACAACTCGCCATTCGCCGGCAAGGACGGCAAGTTCGTCACCAGCCGCAACATCAAGGAGCGCCTCGAGCGCGAGTTGCTGCACAACGTGGCACTGCGCGTGGAAGAGGGTGACAGCCCGGACAAGTTCAAGGTATCCGGCCGCGGCGAACTGCATTTGTCGGTACTGATCGAGAACATGCGCCGCGAAGGTTTCGAGCTCGGCGTGTCGCGCCCGGAAGTGGTGACGAAGGAAATCGACGGCGAGCTGCACGAACCGTTCGAGGTCGTGGTCATCGACGTGGAAGAACAGCACCAGGGCCCGATCATGGAAGAAATGGGTCGCCGCAAGGCCGAGCTGAAAAACATGGAGATCGATGGCAAGGGCAGGGTGCGGCTGGAATACCTCGCGCCGTCGCGCGGCCTGATCGGTTTCCGCAACAGCTTCCTCACCATGACTTCCGGCTCCGGCATCATGACCAGCGTGTTCGATCACTACGGCCCCGCCAAGCCGGGTGAACTGGCCGGCCGCACCAACGGCGTGCTGGTGTCGATGACCAACGGCAAGACGCTGGCTTACGGCCTGTTCAACCTGCAGGACCGTGGCCGCCTGTTTGTCGACCCGAACGTGGATATCTATGAAGGCCAGATCGTCGGCCTGCACTCTCGCGACAACGACCTGGTCGTCAACCCGACCAAAGCGAAGCAGCTGACCAACATCCGCGCCGCCGGCACTGACGAAGCGCTGATCCTCACCCCACCGATCCGCCACACGCTGGAACAGGCACTGGAATTCATCGAGGACGACGAGCTGGTGGAAGTGACGCCAAACCACATCCGCCTGCGCAAGAAACTGCTCACTGAAAACGAGCGCAAGCGGGCGGGCAGCAAGAAGAGCTGATCGGCTAGAATGCGGGGCAAGCAACCCAGACGGAATCACCGCGTGCCCCTGCTGCCCCCATCGATCACCGCCCTGCTGCAACGCTCACCGACCCTGCGCCTGTTTGCCAGCTACAGCGCAGTGTTCCTGCTTGGCTTGAGCCTCACCGGTGCCTTTGCCTTTTTCCGCGTGGTCCAGCTGGTCGAGGAAACCATCGACACCTACGGTAACACCGTGGCCTCCCAGCTGGCGCACACGACCCTGGATGCGGTGATGCAGCGCGACCTCATCTCGCTGCAAGCTCACCTCTCCCGCCTGCTGAAAACCCCGGGCATTGCCAGCGCAGCTATCTACGACGTCGAGCACAAGCTGTTGGCCCAGGCCGGGGCCACGCCGGCGGAACTGCATGACCAGCGCTACGTGCACAACTATACGGCGATGCTGTCGCTCGGTGACAACGCTGCCGGGCATGCCATCGTGACACTGGAAACTGCCGCAATCGAGCAGGCCGTGCCACAAATCCGCATCGCACTCATTGGCGGCACCATCGCCGTGCTGTTCGCCCTGCTGGCCATCAGCCGCCACTTCGCCCGCGACCTGCGCGACCAGCAGGCCGCCATGGCCCAGGCCCTGCTCGACACCGTGCCGCCTGCCGTGCTGGACAGTGCGCTACCCGTGCTGCCGGACCGGCTGGCCGAAGACGATATCCGCCTGCTGCTCAGCCGCCTGCGCGAGTATGTCGACACCGTGCAGGCACCCACACCCGCTGCGTTGCGCGAAGCCGCAGCCGAGCTGCTCAACAGCGGGGGCGGCTGTGCCTACCTGTTACTGGAATGCCGCAACCTCGACCTGTTGCAGCGGCAAGTGAGCCGCGAGCGCCTGCGCGCCCTGCTCGACCACCTGCAGGACAAGGTCGAGCGCACCTGCCACCTGTACAACGGCCACCGCATGCCCACCACGGGACCGTGCATGAAAGTGGTGCTGCCGGCCGAACACGGCCGCGTGGGCGAAGCCCTGCTGCAAGCCGCCTGCTGTGCCGACGTGCTGACCGGCGTGCTGCACGAGTGCCGCGACGAGCAACTCGGCATCCAGCTGCAATGGACGCTGGCGCTGGACTGGCACCCGCCGTGCAACAACGACATCCTGCGCAACCGCCAGCAGGCACTCGACGAGCAGCGCAGCCAATGGTTGTGCCGCCAGGTCGGCAACGGCCAGCTGGCAGTCAGCGCCGAGGCCGGCGCGCTGCTTCAACAACAGGAAAAACTCACACTGGCGGTGGAACACGGGGAGAATGGCCAGCCGTTCTACCGCATCACCGGCTTTGTGCCATCACAGCGCACGCTGCTGGATCGGCAGATCACGCAACTGCTCGAACACTGAGCGCTCAGCGTCCCTTCTTCTCGAACGCGATCACCGTCTGGATCTTGTTGTCTGCAATGCTTTCGGTCTCGAAATGGTATGGACCGATAACAAAACAGACATTACTGGCCGGGATCGCACCGAGATAGTCGATAAACAATCCGTTCAGCGTGCGCGCACTGTTCGGGCGGATAGGCAACTGCCAGTCGAGATGGCGGTTGATGTCGCGGATATTCACACTACAGTCAATGCGGAAGCGGTCATCCGCCAGACGCTGGTATTCACCATCGCTCTCGCCGAGGTTGGTGGTGAACTCGCCAACAATCTCCTCGAGGATATCTTCCAGCGTCACCACACCCTGCACATCGCCATACTCGTCCACAACCAGGCCCATGCGGCGTTTTTCCTTCTGGAAATTGAGCAGCTGTACATTCAGCGGCGTGGTTTCCGGCACGAAATACGGTTCGCGCATATTGCTGAGGATGAAATCGCGCACATCACGCTCATTGGACTCGTCATCGACCAGGCGGCCGATGCGTCGCATGTGCAGGATGCCGAGGATGTTGTTGATCTCGCCCTGGTAAACCGGGATGCGCGTGTACTCGGTGTTGCGCAAGAACGCGATGATATCGGCATCGCTGCGGTCGATATCGATACCGGTGACCTGCGTGCGCGGCACCATGATGTCCTGCACCGTCATCTGTCCGAGGTCGAGGATGTTGAGCAGCATGCCGCGGTAGCGCGGCGAGATCATCTTGCCGGACTCGCGCACCACCGTGCGCAATTCATCGGGGCTCAACTGGTCACTGCTGCTTTTCTCCGGGTTGACGCCAAACAGGCGCAGGAAACCGTTGGAGACGACATTCGTCACCCACACCAGCGGGTACAGTGCTTTCAGCAGCGGGAACAACACATAGCTGGCCGGAAACGCAATGCGCTCGGGATACAGGGCACCCAGCATTTTCGGGATGATCTCGGCAAACACGATCGTGACCAGCGTCATCATGAAAGTCGCGACGGCAGCGCCGGTACTGCCATACAGCCGCTGCACGACCACGGCGGCAATCGCAGCTGCCGCTGCATTGGCGAGGTTGTTACCGATCAGCACCACACCGAAAAAACGGTCCGGCCGCGACAACAGGGAATCGACGAGTTTCGCAGCGCGATGGTTTTTCTTGATCAGGTGCCGCAGCTTGTAGCGGTTGAGCGAGACAATGCCGGTTTCGGCACCGGAGAAAAAAGCACCCATCAGGGTGAGGCCTGTCAGTACGCCGACCAGCAGGCCTATCGAGATATCGTCCAAGGTGTTCCTTCCGGAAACTGGGGAAGCGGTATTGTCGGCAAGAGCCCGGCCCGGCGCAACTGCCCGGAATTACCGGTGCAGCAACAGCTCAAGCACCAGTTTGGTGCCGAAGTAGGCCAGCATCAGCGCCACAAACCCACCCAGCGTCCAGCGGATTGCCTGGCGGCCGCGCCAGCCGCGCGCGTGGCGGCCCCACAGCAGCACGGCATACACGCAGAGCGCGGCAAACGAGAAAAACATCTTGTGTGCAAGGTGCTGCTCACGGATATCCTCGAGGAACAGCAGGCCACTGGCAATGGACAGGGCCAACAGGCTCGTGCCGGCATGCAGCATCTCGAACAGCAGCGACTCCATCGTCTGCAACGGCGGCAGGTAGGCCATGGCCTTCTGCCACTGGCGGGCCTTGAGCAACTTGTCCTGTATCGACAGCGCCACGGCCTGCACGGCAGCAATCGTCAGCATGCTGTAGGCCAGTAGCGACAACAGGATGTGCAGCGCCAGCGGATAACTGAACGCATGGGGGTTGTAAGGGCTGTCGATAAATAGCGAGCAGGCAATCGCCAGTGCCGTCATGGCGAACAAGGGCGATAGCAGCGAGCGCACCGGCAGCCTCAGGCTGCTCGCCACCACGGTGATATTGATGACCCAGAAGATCAGCGACGCCACGCGGAAAAAACCGAAGTGGAAGCCGGCCGCCGTGTCGATCAGGGTGTAGACACTGAAACCGTGCAGGCACAACGCGAGCGCCGACCCGCCGAGAAAGGCCGCACGCGGCGGCTCGGCCTGCAAGGCAGACCAGCTGCGCCACTGCCACAGAGCCAGGGCGAGGTAGAGAACGAGCGCAAGAATACCGGGAATCAGGTCAGTCATAAGTGGCAGTTTGGCATAAAAAAAGGGTGCCATGGCACCCTTTTTCACCCGACAGGAAGCACTCAGGCATGTGGCTTGAACTTGATGGTGACCTTGCCCCAGCCGGACAGGTGTTCACCGTACAAACGCTCACACTGGTCTTCGACGACCTCGTAATCACCCACTGCCTTGAGGATTTCCTCGACGAGGATGCAGCCCATCAACACACCCAGATGCATGCCCAGGCACTTGTGGCCGCCGTGGCCGAACATCAGGCTTTTTTCGGTCGGCTGGCGGTAAAGGTCGAATTTGTCCGGGTTGGTATAGACCGTTTCATCGCGCTCTGCGGAGGCATAGATGAACAGCAGCGGCTGGCCGGCCTTGATCTCGGCCCCGTTGAGGTTGAAATCGGTCTTGGCCACCCGCGCCAGCATGTTGGTCGGCTGGTCATAGCGGGCAGTCTCTAGGAAGGCTTTGTGGGCGAGGCCGAACTTGCCTTCGGCCCCTTCCTTAAGCACAGCGGCTTTCTGTTCCGGGTTGTGTTGCAGGTTCCAGAACGTGCCGGCCACAGTGATCGGCGTGGTTTCTGAACCGACCACCAGCAAGGAGAACAGGTAGAACGTCAGTTCTTCGTCCGTCAGCTTGCGGCCATCAATGTCCGCATCGAGGTAGATCTTGGTATAGCGCGTGGCGATTTCCGGGTTCTTGCGCAGTTTCTGCACGTATTCCGCGAGGTAACCGAACAGCTGCCCGGCAGCGGCCTGGTTGCGCTCGGAACCACCACCTACCTGACCCTCGTCGCGCCACAACATGTCATCGATCAGGCCGCGCCATTTCTCTGCATCCTCACGCGGCAGGCCGAGGTTGTAACCGGCATTGATACAGGTAACGCGGTTGGCCAGCTCACGGTAGATATCGAACTGCCCCTTCTTCAGCAATGGCGCCAGCAGCTCCTTGGTCAGCGCGCGCAGGCGCTCTTCGCTCTGCTTGGCACCCTCCGGGGTGAATTCCTGGCGGATCAGGCCGCGCCATTTGCGGTGTTCCGGGGCATCCATCGTCATGAAGGTCTGCGGGATCAGCTCGCCCAGCAGCACCTGGCCAGGCGTCTGGCCCTTGGTGAACGTGCAGTATTCATCGACTTTCGAGCTGGCATCCCAGATGTCCTGGAACCGCGCCAGCGCCCAGCCATTGTATTTCGGCATGTAATGCGGCTTGCCTTCCTTGCGCATGGCTGCATAGAAGGGGTACGGATCCTTCATGGCCTCATGGGAATAGGGATCGTAGTCGATGGTGCTCATGGAAAGTCTCCGTTTTCAGTTGGACTGCCGGCGCATTGTGCCGCAAGGATCCAGTGCCGGCCAGCGGTGCCCACCGCTCTCTTGTTGTAAATCAAATAAATCATTACGCGATGCTGCCGGTTGCGCGCCGCCACACACAAGCCTTGTGCGGCGGTAAATATACAACCCCGGTAAACCTGCCTACACTAGGCGCCTATCTGTACCGTTTGCCGGGAAAGGACACGCAATGAGCAACATGGTCACCCGCTGCCCGAAGTGCCAGACCTCATTCAAGGTTACCGACGAGCACCTCAAGATCGCCAACGGCGCTGTGCGCTGCGGCTCTTGCCTGCACGTGTTCCAGGCCAGGCTGCACTGGGTCAGCCCGGATAGCGTGCCACCACAACCGGCAGCCGGCCAGGCAGCTCCCCGCAGCACATTCAGCCAGACGGACATCCCACCGCCTTCTGAGGAGAAGCCGGCCGCCCCCCGCGCTGCAGCAAGCAAGTTCAGCTTCGACCAGTCAGCCATCGACAGCAGCTCGGCCTCTGGCCTGCTGCCGGCGCAAGATGACGACATGCTGGACAGCGCCCTGACCCGCGCCCACCAGCCTGCCGCCAAGCCCACTGGCCCTGCCAGGAAGCTGGAGGAGATCGGCGACGACGAGCGCATCAGCGATGACCTGTCTCTCGAGGACGACGAGCCGGAAATCGTCCCGCCCACCAGGACGGTGGCCAGCACAGGCCTTGGCGAACCCGACGATGACTACAGCAGCCTGTTCGACCTGGCCGGCGAGCAACCCGCCGACAGCGACAATTTCGAGGACCTGTTCAACGGCGACTTCAATGACCTCGATGAGCTGGCCGAGAATGCGGTCGACGAGAGTGGCACCGGCGTATCCGACGACTCCTGGGCCCAGGAAATGCTGGAAGAACTGCGCCATGAGGAGGAGCCGAAACCGGTCGACCTGAGCCAGGTCAAGGATGTGCGCGACATACTGGCGGATTTCACCAATCCGGTGGATGTGGATGCTGCCCGCCGCGACCTCGGCTTCGACAAGGCACCCCCGGCCAGCCTGGCGCGCGAACCAGCCGGCAGCAGGGCGGCACCCTTGCCCAGCCAGCGCGCTGAACTCATTGCCCATATCGAGCCACCGCCGGTCGAGCTGGCACCCAGCCGGCCAAACCACACCGGGCACGACTGGAAAGCCTCGCTGGCGCTGCATGGCACGGCGGCAGCATTGCTGTTACTGCTGGCCGGCCAGTACATCTTCTTCAATTTCACCCAGCTGGCCCGCAATGAAACCACCCGCCCGTGGCTTGAAGCCGTCTGTGTTGTAGCGCGCTGTACCTTGCCGCCGGCAGAAACCTGGCGCTACATCAAGATCTCAAACCTGGTGGTGCGCAAGCATCCGCAGGTAGCGGATGCCCTGGCCATTGACGCCATTATCCTCAACACCTCGCGTGACCCGCTGCCTTTCCCGCGCCTGGAAATGTACTTCAGCAAGGACGATACGCTGCCGCTGGCCAGTCGCCGTTTCGAACCAGCCGAATACCTCTCCGGCGAGATGGCAGGCCAGACCATGATCCCGCCGGGACGGCCGGTACACATCGCTCTGGAAATCGTCCATCCGGGGCCGGAAGCGGTCAACTGGAGCATGCAGGTCGCCAGGCAAGGCCAATAATGTCCACCTGGCACATCGGTTCCCATGCGATTGACTCGCCGGTGGTGCTGGCGCCGATGGCCGGTGTCAGCGACCTGCCCTTCCGCCAACTGTGCCGCCGCTTCGGGGCCGGCCTGGCACCCGGCGAGATGCTGACCGCCGACAGCCGCTTGTGGGACAGCCGCAAGAGCAGCCTGCGGTTGGCAGGATTGTTACACGACAGCGAACCGCGCATGGTGCAGATCGCCGGCAGCGACCCGCAACAGATGGCGGACGCGGCTCGTGCCTGTACCGATCGCGGCGCGCAGGTCATCGATATCAATATGGGTTGCCCGGCGAAAAAAGTGTGCAAGCGTGCAGCCGGTTCTGCACTGCTGCGCGATGTGCCGCTGGTGACGGCGATTCTCGAAGCGGTGGTCGCAGCCGTGGACGTGCCCGTCACACTGAAGATGCGCACCGGCTGGTGCCCGGCGAGCCGCAATGCCATCAGCATCGGGCGTATCGCCGAATGCAGTGGCATACAGGCCATCACCTTGCACGGCCGCACGCGCGCTTGCGGATACCATGCCCCTGCGGAATACGATACCATTGCCGAACTGGTGACGCGGGTGAGCATTCCTGTCATTGCCAACGGTGATATTGCCACGCCGCAACAGGCCAGGCACGTGCTCGACTACACGGGCGCCAGTGCTGTGATGGTTGGCCGCGCTGCGCAGGGCCAACCCTGGCTGCTGCAGGACATGAAGCATTACCTGCTGTACGGCACCTTGCCGCCAGCTCCCAGCCTTGCCGACCGATGCACCGTTGTACTGCAGCATGTGCAGGCACTGCACCTGTTTTACGGCGAGCACCAGGGCGTGAAAATTGCACGCAAGCACATCGCCTGGTACGGGCAGCAGCTGGGTTTTCCCCCGGCGTGGCGCAGTGAGTTCAATCGCCTGCAAGGCACCGGTGAGCAGCTGTCGGCGCTGGCAGCAATCATGAATGCAGCAATGAATACGGATACAGTCGAGGTATTGGCGGCATGAGCGCACAAGACATGGCATTGCGGATCGTACCGGCACCCGAGCCGGATTCGCCTACCAGCAACACTGCCAGCCAGCCGACTATCCGCGACTGCGTCGAACGCGCCATGCAGAATTATTTCAGCCACCTCGACGGCCAGGACGTCACCGATATCTACCAGATGGTGCTGGCCGAGGTAGAGATGCCACTACTGGAAGTGGTGCTTGAATACACGCGCAATAACCAGTCGCGCGCCGCCGAGATCCTGGGCCTGAATCGCGGCACATTGCGCAAGAAGCTCAAACAGTACGACATGCTGTAGGGAAACAGCTGGCAGCCAGGAGGAGGCACATGCCTCCTTTTTCATTTCAGGCCTTGCCTGGATAGTCCAACCAAGCCCCGAGGTTCCCATGACAACAACCCCAGTCCGCCGCGCGTTGCTTTCGGTCTCTGACAAGACCGGCATTGTCGAGTTCGCCCGCGCACTTGCACTGCGCCACGTGGAATTGCTGTCCACCGGCGGCACGTACAAGCTCTTGCGCGACAATGACGTTGCTGTCACCGAGGTCTCGGACTACACCGGTTTCCCGGAAATGATGGACGGCCGCGTGAAAACCCTGCATCCGAAAATCCACGGTGGCATCCTGGGGCGGCGCGGCCAGGATGATGGCGTGATGGACGAGCACGGCATCGAACCGATCGACCTGGTGGTGGTGAACCTGTACCCGTTCGCGCAAACGGTGGCGAAACCGGACTGCTCCCTGGAAGACGCCATCGAGAACATCGACATCGGCGGCCCGACCATGGTGCGCGCCGCTGCCAAGAACCATGCGCATGTCGGCATTGTGGTGAACAGCAGTGACTACGCACGCGTGCTGGAAGCGCTCGACGGCCAGCAGGGCCTGCCACACGCACTGCGCTTTGACCTCGCCGTGAAAGCCTTCGAGCACACGGCGCAATACGACGGCATGATTGCCAACTACCTCGGCGCCCGCGTCGGGGACAGCATCGAGAAATTCCCGCGCACGTTCAACACCCAGCTCATCAAGGCACAGGACCTGCGCTATGGCGAGAACCCGCACCAGCGCGCCGCTTTCTATGTCGAGGCGAATCCCCGCGAAGTCAGTGTCGCCACGGCGAAACAACTGCAGGGCAAGGAACTGTCCTACAACAACATTGCGGACACTGATGCCGCGCTGGAATGCGTGCGCAGCTTCGTCAAGCCGGCGTGCGTCATCGTCAAGCACGCCAACCCGTGCGGTGTGGCGGTATCGCTGGAAGGCATCACCACAGCCTACAACATGGCCTACGCCACCGACCCGGAGTCAGCGTTTGGCGGCATCATCGCTTTCAACCGCGAGCTGGATGACATCACTGCCAAGACCATCATCGAGCGCCAGTTTGTCGAGGTCATCATTGCGCCTTCGGTAACGGAAGATGCTCTGGAAGTGCTGTCAGCCAAACAGAACGTGCGCGTGCTGGTGTGTGGCCAGTGGGAAGAGAACCGCATCGAACAACTGGACTGGAAACGCGTCAATGGTGGCCTGCTGGTGCAGGACCTGGACACCGGCATGATCAGCGCCGACGACCTCAAGGTGGTGACGAAACGCACACCGACCGAAGCCGAGATCCATGACCTCATCTTTGCCTGGAAAGTGGCCAAGTTCGTCAAGTCCAACGCGATTGTCTACGCGAAAAACCGCCACACCATTGGCATCGGCGCCGGGCAGATGAGCCGCGTCAATTCCGCGCGCATCGCTGCAATCAAGGCTGACAACGCCGGGTTGCGCGTGCAAGGCTCGGTGATGGCCTCCGACGCCTTCTTCCCGTTCCGCGACGGCATCGATAACGCCGCCAGTGTCGGCATCAGCTGCGTTATCCAGCCGGGCGGCTCAATGCGCGACGAGGAAGTCATCGCTGCCGCCGACGAACACGGCATCGCGATGGTGTTTACCGGCATGCGGCATTTCCGTCACTGAGAGGCTGACATGAATATCCTGATCCTCGGCTCCGGCGGCCGCGAACACGCACTGGCCTGGAAATGCGCACAAGATGAACGCGTGCAGAAAGTGTTTGTCGCGCCCGGCAATGCCGGCACCGCCACTGAACACAAGTGTGAGAACGTTGCGCTCGACATCCTCGACAATGCGGCGCTGGTCGCGTTTGCGCGCGACAATGTCGCGCTGACTATTGTCGGCCCGGAAGCGCCACTGGTGAACGGCGTGGTCAACGCCTTTACCGCTGCCGGCCTGAAAATCTTCGGCCCGACACAATACGCCGCGCAGCTCGAAGGATCGAAAGCCTTTGCCAAGGATTTCCTCGCCCGCCACCACATCCCCACCGCATTCTATGCCGTATTCACGGATACGGATGCGGCACTGGCCTATGTGCGCGATAAAGGCGCACCGATCGTCATCAAGGCTGACGGCCTGGCTGCCGGCAAGGGCGTCATCGTCGCGATGACTCTGGTTGAAGCGGAAGAGGCCGTGCGCGACATGCTGGCCGACAACAAGTTTGGCGCGGCAGGCGCACGCGTCGTCATCGAGGAATTCCTCGACGGCGAGGAAGCGAGTTTCATCGTGATGGTCGACGGCGAGACGGCGCTGCCGATGGCCACCAGCCAGGACCACAAGCGCGTGGGCGATGGCGACACCGGCCCCAACACCGGCGGCATGGGCGCCTACTCACCGGCGCCGGTGGTGACACCGGCGGTGCATGCGCGCGTGATGCGCGAAGTGATCGAACCGACCGTGCGCGGCATGGCAGCAGAAGGCCATCCGTACACCGGCTTCCTCTATGCCGGCCTGATGATCGACGCGAGTGGCGCGCCGAAAGTGATCGAGTTCAACTGCCGCTTCGGCGACCCGGAAACGCAGCCCATCATGCTGCGCTTGCAGACCTCGCTGGTGGCACTGGTCGAACAGGCACTGGCCGGCACACTTGACCGGGCCGAGGCGCACTGGGACCCGCGCCCGTCACTGGGCGTGGTGCTGGCGGCGGCCGGCTACCCCGGCGAGGTGCGCAAGGGCGACACCATGAACTTGCCGGGCAGCATCGAGGCAGGCGCCAAGCTGTTCCATGCCGGCACCGCGCTGCGCGCAGGCGAGGTGGTCACCAGCGGTGGCCGCGTGCTGTGCGCCACTGCCCTCGGGGATACAGTGGCGGCTGCCCAGCAGCGGGCCTACCGGCTCGCCGACAGCGTGCGCTGGGATGGCATGTTCATGCGCCGCGACATCGGCTGGCGCGCAATAGAGCGGGAACAGCGCTGAACCCTGCCGCCTGAACGGGGTTAAGATAACGGACCTACCATTTCGCCAGGAACCGGTGACCATGACAGGCTTGAGTAATCGAATCTTGCGGCTACTGGCCGGTATCCTGCTGTCGGTCTCTTGCTCGCTGGCTTTTCCGGCGCCGCTGGTCGAGATCGACAGCGGTTCCGTGGTTCTCGATTTGCCGCCCTATATCGACATCCTGGAAGACCCGGACGGCAGCCTGACGATCGGCGATGTGACGTCCGAGCGCCATGCTTTCCAGTTTGCCCCGGCGCCGATGACCGAGCTCTATTTCGGTTATACCCGTTCGGTTTACTGGATGCGCTTCACGGTGGAAAACCAGCGCGATGTTTTCATGCATTTCCTGCTGGAAGCCGCACCGGCCGATATTGATTACCTCGACCTCTATGCCATCGACCCGGACACCGGCCAGCTGCGCCAGCATGTGCGCAGCGGCTCGGCCATGCCATACGGGGATCGCGCCTATGACCACCCGCTGCACCTGTTCGACCTGACTATCGAACCGCATGCCGCGTATACCTATTACGTGCGCGCGGAATCGGACAAGACCGTCAACCTCGAACTGCGGCTAGGCACACCGGACAAGTTCCTGCACCTGATCGGCGAGCGCGACTGGTGGCAAGGTTACCTGCTCGGCGCACTGGTCGTGGCCTGCATCCTGCACATGGCTCTGTTCGCGCTGTTCCATTTCCGCAGTTTCCTATGGTACAGCCTGTTCCTCGCCGGTGTGATCGGCATCCAGGTCAGCTGGAATGGCTACCTGCTGCAATTTTTCCCGCACAGCGAGACCCTGCTGGACCACCAGATCATGACACCGATCTACCTGGCCGTGCTGTTCAGCACCCTCTTTGCACAGTCGCTGCTGAGGACGCGCAAGCGTTCGCTGTGGCAGCACCACACGTTCACGGCACTGGCCGCCGCCGCGCTGGCCGGCGCGATCGGCACCTGGTTCCTGCCGGTGCGCGAGAATGCCGTGTTCGCTTCTGGCCTGGCCATGCTGAGCATCGTCCTCATTTTCGCCAGCACGCTGCACGCCAACATGGAAGGTGAGAGGCTGGCCCGCCATTTCCTCATTGCGCGCACCACCACCACCGGTGTCGTGCTGGTGTCCATCTTCAATATGCAAGGCTACCTGCCACAGGGCTCCTTCGCCTCATGGGGCGTTGCCTGCGCAGTGGCGCTGGAAAGCATCATCATGGCGATCTCGATGACCAGGCATTGCCTGGACCAGATGCGCCGCACGGTACTGGCCGCCAACGAAGCTGCTTATGGGCGACAGGAACAGGGCTCACTGGTTAACCTGGCCGACATCTGCCATGAACTGCGCACACCGATCAGCGGCGTGCTCGGCATGGCTGACCTGCTGCTGGGCGGCAATATCACCGAACAGCAGCGCAACCAGATCAAGACCATCCATAAATCCGGCCAGGCCTTGCTGGATGTCACCAACAAGCTCTCCGACCTGTCATCGATCGAGCGCGGCACAGCAGAAATCAATACGGCACCTTTCGAGCTGACGCCACTGGTCGAATCCTGCGTCGAGCATTGCCGGGGCCGTGCAGAATTCAACAACATCGAGCTGATCTACCACATCGACAGCCACATCACCGGCTTTGTGCGCGGCGACCAGGAAAAACTGCAACAGGCGATCATCAACCTGCTCCAATTTGCCTTGCGCCATGTCGAGCAGGGCGAAGTGGTGCTGGGCGTATCGCCTGCCGAGAGTGAGCGCGTGTCGTTCAGCATCCGTTCCGGCCACAACACACTGGTTGACCGCGTCACCCTCACTGAAACGCGCCCGCTTGGTTCCAGTGACCAGTTGAACCTGACCATTGCAGAACAGTTCATCCGGCTGATGGGAGGTTCACTGTCGGTGCAATCCTTCGTCGATGGCGGCGTCAGCATCTGCTTCAACGTACCGCTGCCACCGCAGGAGGGCAAGGTGCAGCCTTCGCAGGATGACAACCTGATCCTGCAAGGCCGCCGTCTGCTGATTGTCGATGACAACGCCACCTGCTGCACGATCATCGAACAGCAAGCGGTGCAGTGGGGCATGACGGTACAGTCATCGCATGGCGGCAAGGAAGCACTGGCCATACTGCGTTCGCGCACCACCATCGACGAGTTGTTCGACATCGTGTTGATCGACTATGACATGCCCGGCATGAATGGCCTCGAACTGGCCGAGCATATCCAGCAGGACCCGAACATCAACCACGAGAAACTGCTGCTGGTGATGCTGACAGGCGTCAGCAAGGCGCCCAGCAAGATCATGGCCGAGAATGCTGCCATCGAACGCGTGCTGTACAAGCCTCTCAGTGGCAAGAGCCTGAAACAGGCACTGCAGGCAGCACTGGCCCAACACCTGCAGAAACGGCGCCGCTAGGTTTGGCAGCCGCAACAAAAAAGAGCGCCAGATGGCGCTCTTTTTTGTTGCGTTGCTATCAGTCCTGCGTGGCTATCCTGCCGGAGACCACTTCCAGCACACCGAGATCCTTGACCAGTTTCATCGTCACCGGATCCTGCCTGTCGGCTTTTGCCGAGGCGGTGATAATGTCGGCATGGCCATCCAGGTCAACATCTCCGGCACTGGCCAGCGACAGCCCGTAGTTGTCTTTCTTGCGCAGGCCAGTCAGCTCGAACAGCTGCAAACCGTCGCGATCCAGGCCATACACAGCGCCAACATCTTTCAGCGGCTTGCCCGTCAGCGGATTGGTGCGGTCACGTCGCGGCGCTCCTGCCACCACATCACGCTGGCCATTCTTGTCGAGATCGCCACCGGGGGCCACGCTGTAGCCGAACCAGTCACCTGCGGCCTGGCCAGCTGCCTTGAACAGGCGGCTGCCATCCACACCCGAGAAAGCGTAAACCGCACCGGCATCCTTCAACATCTTGCCGGTGGCCGGCACCAGCACATCATGGCGATGCGCGCCCACCACCACATCGGCGAAGCCGTCACCATTGAGGTCATCGGCTCCCGCCACACTCTGGCCGAACCAGTCACCCGCCGCTTCACCATCCAGGCGGAAACGTTCGCTGCCGTCTGCACCGGAATAGACAAAGGCCATGCCGCCGTCTTTCGCCAGTTTGGCATTCAGCGCCAGCGGATCTGCCTTCGGCATGCCGATGATGATATCGTCGTGGCCATCGCCATCGGTATCGCCTGCGCCATTTACGGCAAGGCCGAGCAAACCCCCTTTCACGGCGCCATTGATGCGGAACAATTCCCCACAGGCGCCGTCCTGCCGCAGCGCTTCACTGTTACAGACGATGGCCACGCCGGCATTCGCCAGGCCATTGGCGTCAGCCTTCGGCACACCGATCACTACATCGTCAAGGCCGTTGTTATCGACGTCGCCAGCATTCGCCACGGCAAAGCCGAAATTATCGCCTGCCGCCTCGCCATGCAGTGCAGCAATCTGGCTGCCATCCTTGCCGGAGTAGATAAACACGCTGCCAGCGTCTTTCATCGCCTTGCCTGTGATGCGGCTGGTCACATCATCCCGGTGCGCACCGACGATGATGTCGCTGTAACCGTCACCGGTGATATCCGCACCCGCCACGCTGTAGCCGAACCAGTCGCCCGCCGCTTCGCCGCGGAAGGTGTACAGGATGCTGCCATCCTTGCCGGAATAGACGTAGGCCTTGCCGGCATCCTTCAGCTTTTTCTGCGTGTCGGATTTCGGCACATCCCAGCGATAGGCACCGACCACAACATCCGGGTGGCCGTCATTGTTCACGTCACCGGCATTGGCCACGGCAAAACCGAAGGTATCTTTTTTCACTTCGCCCCACGCACGCACTAGCACGCCAGGCTCATCCGGATACTGGTCGCACGCGTCACCAACGCCATCACTATCGGTGTCTTCCTGGCCGGGGTTTGCCACGGCCGGGCAGTTGTCGCTGTTGTTGTCGATACCATCGCTGTCGTCATCGCCATTCGGCGTGCTGTCACACGCGTCGCCGCTACCATCAGCATCGGCATCTTCCTGACCGGGGTTAGCCACCGCCGGACAGTTATCAGCAGCGTTGTCGATGCCATCACCATCGGTGTCGCCATTCGGTGTGCTGTCGCAGACATTGCCCGCGCCATCGCCATCGGCGTCAGCCTGGTCCGGATTGGCAGCGAGCGGGCAGTTGTCTGCTGTGTCCAGCACACTGTCATTGTCGTCATCGTTGTCACAGGCATCGCCCTGTGCGTCGGCGTCGTTGTTGGCCTGGTTCGCATTGACCACCAGTGGGCAGTTGTCAGACGGATCCAGTACACCGTCGTTGTCATCATCGGTGTCGGTTGCATCGGAGGTGCCGTCACCGTCGGTGTCGGTCGGCACGC
>CALMIC010000032.1 GCA_937864065.1 uncultured Cellvibrionales bacterium
GCGCGACGTTGGCGGCACCGCCCGGGCGATCTTCCGTCTGCTGCACCTGCACCACTGGCACCGGTGCCTCGGGTGAGACGCGACCGGTGGCGCCGTGCCAGTAGCGGTCGAGCATGATGTCGCCGACCACCAGGACTTGGGCCTGCTCGAAGTGCGGGGTTTCAATCTGCATCACTATCATCCGCCTGCGTTACATGTACAGCATGACCATTTCATAAATCACAGCCGGCCGCTCGTTGCCGACGATATGGATGGCGCCCGCGAGCGTCACCTGCGTGCCTTTCGGGCCTGCTTCCACACTGGCCACACGCATGCGCTGGTGGATGGTGGAACCGGCTGGCACATTGCCGGTAAAACGCACCTTGTTGACGCCGTAGTTGACGGAATTGCGGTAACCGACAATCTCGTATGACGGCGGGATGCGCATCTGCGGCATCAGCACCAGCGTGAGGAAACCGTGCGCGATCGGGGCACCGAAAGGGCTCTCCTTCTTGCAGCGCTCGACATCGAGATGGATCCAGTTGTGGTCGTTGGTGAGGTCGGCGAAGCGCTGGATCACTTCCTGGGTGACGGTGAACTCGTTGCTCCATGGGCCCCAGTCATTGGCATCTTTCGCCACAATCTCCTGCAGGCCGGCGATATCGTCGAAGCGGTACTGTTTCATGCGCGGTTACCCCATGGCAAAAGGTGCATTCTAGCGGCCTGCCTTGCGGCTGTCCCGCCGCTATACTGGCTGTGATAATGGTCAGGAGCCTTTGCCAGCAACATGCCCACCCTGCACGCCTTGTTCGGCGGCTCGTTCGACCCTGTGCACGAAGGCCACCTGCGCACTGCAGCTGCCTTGCGCGAGCATCTGGGCGTCGCCCAGCTTGCCCTGCTGCCAGCAGCCCGCTCACCGCTGAAAACCGGCACCACGGCCGACCACCATCGCCTGGCCATGTTGCAACTGGCACTGGCTGACTATCCCGGACTGGTCATCGACGACCGGGAGCTGCGGCGCCCGCCGCCTTCGTACACGATCGACACATTGCAGGAACTGCGGCAACAGCTCGGACCCTCTGTCCCGCTGGCATGGGTCATCGGCGCCGACACGCTGACCGGGCTGGATCGCTGGAAAGCGTGGCAGCAACTGGCGACCCTGGCCCACCTGCTGGTGGTGGAGCGCCCCGGCGCGCCATGGCCGGCCAGTGGCGCGGTGGCCGACTGGCTGGCCAGCTTGCCGGCAGCAGACAAGGTGGATCAGTTACAATGTTCACCCGCCGGTTACTGGCTGCGCGTGGTTTTGCCGCCGCAACCGTATTCCTCCACGGCCATCCGTGCTGCCCTGCGGCAGAGGGGGCCGGACTCGCCGCGGCCTGCCGGTCTCCCTGAAGGCGTGTGGCAATACATCCGGCAACACCATCTCTACCTGTCCGGTTGCGGACACGAGGCTCCATGAAGAAAAAATCCACTGGCAAGAAACTGTCCCTGCAACAGATCATCCTCAATGCACTGGCCGACCTGAAGGCACAGGACGTCGTGGTGCTGGATGTCAGCGGCATGAGCGACGTGATGGACACCATGGTCATTGCCAGCGGCAGCTCGAACCGCCAGGTTCGCGCGCTGGCCGAGCATGCCGTCGAGGAAGCCAAGAATGAAGGCTTCCGTACCATTGGTCAGGAAGGCCTCGACAGCGGTGAATGGGTGCTGGCTGATTTCGGTGACATCGTGTTGCATGTCATGCAGCCGGAAACGCGCACGTTCTACGACCTTGAACGCCTGTGGCAGGCGGAGCAGACCACCGTGACACCAAGCACGGCAAAACCGGCTGCAAAAACCAGGGCGCGCAAGGCCGCCGCTAGCGAAAGCGCCATCGTGGAGCCGGAAATCGAAACCCAGGGCGCCAAGGCCCGTGCACGCAAGGCGCCGCCAAAACCCGCAAAAGCGCCGGCCGCGAAAGCCGCTGGCAAAGGCAGCACGGCAAAAGCCGGCGTCTATGCCAGGACCGGCACCCGCAAACCGGCTGCCAAGAAAACCGCTGCCACGGCCAAGCCCGCCAGCGCGAAGCCTGCCGCAAAAAAAGCGGCCAGCACCAAGGCTGCCGGCAAGACAGGCACAAGAGCCGCAGTCGGCATCAGCAGCGCCAGCAAGCCGAAAGCAACGGCCGCCCGCAAACCGCGCAGCAGCTGAGGCCGCCGGCCTCCGCTACAGACTCGCTCGCCAATGAAGCTGACTATCGTCGCCGTGGGCACACGCATGCCGGACTGGGTTGAGGCAGGCTACAACGAGTATGCCCGGCGCATGCCGCGTGAATGCGCACTGGAACTGCGCGAGATCCCGCTCGCCCCGCGCGGCAAGAATGCCGACATTGCCCGCGCCATCGCTCGCGAGAGCGAGGCCATGCTGGCCAGCATCCCGGCGCAGGAGCGCGTGATTGCGCTCGATGTGCCGGGCAAGCCGCAAACGACCGAATCGCTGGCCCAGGCCCTGCGCCAATGGCAGATGGAAGGCGGCAATACCAGCCTGCTGGTCGGCGGTCCTGACGGCCTGTCTGCCGACTGCCTGGCGCGGGCCAGCCAGCGCTGGTCGCTGTCGGGCCTCACGCTGCCGCATCCGCTGGTGCGCATCCTGCTCGCCGAGCAGCTGTACCGGGCCTGGTCACTGCTCAACAACCACCCTTACCATCGCTGACGCCGCGCTGTGAGCCAGGATCCCTCGCATTACGCGCCCAATATCGTGTTCCGCGACACCAGCAGCGAGCGCAAGCTGTTTGCGTCGCGCTTGCGCTTTGTACTGGTCCTACTGGGAGCGCTCTCGGTAGTACTGCTGGTGCGCTACTACTTCCTGCAGATCGTGCAACACGAGCATTTCACCACCCAGTCGGATGCCAACCGCATCCACGCGATGGCCATCCCGCCGGCCCGCGGCGTGATCCAGGACCGTGAAGGCGTGGTGCTCGCCCAGAGCAAACCGAGCTTCACGCTGGAAATCATCAAGGAGCGTGTTCAGGATCTGGATTACACACTGGGTGAACTGCAGCTGCTGTTACAGCTGGATGATGCGGAAGTCGCGCGCTTCCGCGAACGGCTCAAACGGCGCCAGCGGCCTTATGAAGGCGTGCCGCTGCGCAGCAACCTCGACGACGAGCAGATCGCGCGCATTGCCGTGAACCGCTACCGCCTGCCCGGGGTGGAGGTCTCGGCCGAACTGGTGCGCGACTACCCTTTCAAAGACCTCTTTGCCCACAGCATCGGCTATGTCGGCCGCATCAATGAAAAGGAACTGAAGCAGATCGAGGCTGACGGCCGCCTGGACGACTATTACGGCGTGTTCTCGATGGGCAAGATCGGCATCGAGAAATCCTATGAAAAGGAATTGCTGGGCGTGCCGGGTGCACAGAACGTCGAGACCGACGTGCGCGGCCGCATCCTGCGCACACTGGACCGGAAGGATCCGGTGCGCGGCAAGACACTGACACTCTACCTTGATGTGAAAATGCAGCAGGCGGCCGTTGACGCGCTGGCCGGGCGGCGCGGCGCCGTCGTTGCCATCGAACTCGACACGGGCGGCGTCGTCACCGCTGTCAGCACGCCCTCGTTCGACCCGAACCTGTTCGTGACCGGCATCAGCGGCAAGGATTACAGTGCGCTGCGCGATTCGCCTGACCTGCCGCTGCTGAACCGCATGATCGCCGGCGAATACCCGCCCGGCTCGACCATCAAGCCGCATATCGCGCTGGCCGGCCTCGAATACAACTTCGTCACGCCGGACTACCAGATCTACGACCCGGGTTTTTTCCAGTTGCCCGGCCAGACGCGCCAGTTCCGCGACTGGAAAAAAGGCGGCCACGGCGGTGGCATCAATGCCCACCTGGCGATTGCGCAATCCTGCGATATCTACTTCTACCAGCTCGCCAACCGCATGGGTATCGACCGCATGCATGAATTCCTCTCGCCTTTCGGCCTCGGCGCGCCGACAGGGGTCGACCTTACCGGGGAACGCAAGGGCGTGCTGCCGTCCCGCGAGTGGAAGCGCGCCCGCTTCAAGCAGGCCTGGTATCCCGGCGACACCATAAACGCCGGCATCGGCCAGGGCTACCACCTGACCACACCGATGCAGCTCGCCGTCGCCACTGCCACACTGGCCAAGCGCGGCATCCGCATCCGGCCACACCTGGTCAAGGCGATCGATGGTGTGGATGTGCTCCCGGTGTTCGAGCCGCCGATCCTGCTGCGCAACCCGCGCAACTGGGATGTCGTCATCAATGGCATGCACGAGGTGGCCCAGGGTGAACGCGGCACCGCACGCAAGGTGTTCCTCGATGCGCCCTACACGGTCGCCGGCAAGACCGGTACCGCCCAGGTAGTCGGTATCGCGCAGAATGAAAAATACGATGCGGCCAAGCTGGCCGAGCGGCAGCGCGACCACGGCCTGTTCATTGCTTTTGCCCCGGTCGACAACCCGAAAATCGCCGTGGCAGTCATCGTCGAGAACGGCAACAGCGGTTCCGGTGCTGCCGCACCGGTCGCACGCAAGGTGCTGGATGCCTGGCTGGTTGGCCAGTCCAGCAATGCCGCAGCGCCAGAACCGGCTGACACCGGCGCGGGGGAGTAATGGCCAATACCGATTTCATCCGCCAGCTGCCTTCGAGCGGCCAGATCCCCCAGACAATCTGGCAGCGCCTGCATGTCGATCCCATCCTGCTGCTGTTGCTGCTGATGCTCGCCGGTTATGGCCTGTTTGTGCTTTACAGCGCATCAGACGACCACCTGATCGCCATGGAGAAACAGGGTTCATTCTTCCTGCTCGGGTTCGGGATCATGATTGTCGTGGCACAGGTGAACCAGAGCTACTGGCGCCTGATCGCGCCGGTGTTCTATGGGCTCGGCGTGCTGCTGCTTGTGGCGGTGGCCCTGTTTGGCGAGATCTCGATGGGTGCCCAACGCTGGCTGCAGATCCCCGGCCTGCCGCGCTTCCAGCCCTCGGAAATGCTGAAGATAGGCCTGCCCCTGGTACTGGCCACCTATTTCCACAACCGCAGCCTGCCGCCCCGCTTCAAGCATGTCTTCTGGTCACTGGTGATGATCCTGCTACCGGTGGCCCTGATCATCGAGCAACCGGATCTCGGTACCGGCATGCTCGTGCTCTCCTCCGGCCTGATCGTGCTGTTCATGGCGGGACTCGGCTGGGGCTATATTGCCGGCGCCGTCAGCCTGGCCGCAGCGATGGGCCCGGTCATGTGGTTCTATGTGATGCACGACTACCAGCGCACACGGGTACTGGTGCTACTGGATCCCCATGCCGACAAGCTCGGTGCCGGCTGGAACATCATCCAGTCGCAGACAGCCATCGGCTCCGGCGGCTGGGCCGGCAAGGGCTGGCAACAGGGCACCCAGTCCCAGCTGGACTTCCTGCCCGAAGGCCATACCGACTTCATCATCGCCGTACTGTCAGAGGAGCTGGGCTATCGCGGCGTGCTGGTACTGATGGCCATCTACCTGCTGATCGTCGCCCGCGGCCTGTGGATCAGCTGGCACGCCCAGGAGACCTTCGGCCGCCTGCTGGGCAGCACCATCAGCATCACATTCTTCGTCTATGTTTTTGTTAACATGGGGATGGTTTCAGGCTTGTTGCCCGTCGTGGGGGTGCCCTTGCCACTGGTGAGCCAGGGCGGCACTGCCGTCGTGATACTCATGATCGGCTTCGGCATGCTGATGGCCATCAGCACGGAAAAAAAGAGGTCTTCTTACTGATGCAGTTTCCCGCCATCCCTGCCACAGCCTGGCGCCGCCGCATACTGTCGCTGTTGCTCGGCTGCCCGCTGGCCGCCCTTGCCGGCGACTACAGCCAGCACCCGGAAGCCGTCGCCTTTGCCAAAGCCATGCAACAGCAGCACGGCCTGCCCGAGGCCGATGTGATGGGCCTGCTGGCCCGGGCCGAGAAGAAGGACAAGATCCTGGAGGCCATCGCCCGCCCCGCCGAAAAAGCCAAGCCGTGGAAGGAATACCGCCAGATCTTCATCACCGACGCCCGCATCCAGGGCGGCGTTGACTTCTGGCTGGCGCATGAGAAGACCCTCAGGGAGGTGGCCGAGCGCTACCAGGTCGAACCGGAGATGATTGTGGCAATCATCGGGGTGGAGACCTCCTACGGCCGGAACACCGGCAGCTACCGGGTACTGGACGCGCTCGCCACCCTGGCCTTTGACTACCCCCCCCGCTCCCCGTTTTTCCGCAAGGAGCTGGAGAACTTCCTGTTGCTGGCCCGCGAACAACACCAGGACCCCCTGGGGCTGACCGGTTCCTATGCCGGCGCGATGGGCTACGGCCAGTTCATGCCGTCCAGCTACCGCAATTTCGCGGTCGATTTCGATGGTGACGGCTTCGCCGATATCTGGAAGAACCCCGCCGACGCCATCGCCAGCGTGGCCAACTACTTCCGCAAGCACGGCTGGAAGCAAGGTGAACCGGTGCTGGCCAGGGCCCATGTGGCGGCCGGCTTCGACGAGAACCTGCTGTCGGCCGGGCTGAAACCGGAACTCTCGCTGCTGGACCTGGCCGGCAAGGGCGTGGCCCCGGTGGTCGATGGCCTGGGGGTCAACCGCAAGGCTGTGCTGATACGCCAGGAAGGCGCCTATGGCACGGAGTACTGGCTTGGCTTTGACAATTTCTATACCATCACGCGCTACAACATCAGCAGTATGTATGCCATGGCCGCTTACCAGCTGGCCGAGGCCATCAAGTCGCAACATGATTTGCGACAAAAACCGGCGGCCGGAACGGCCGCACATTGAAAGAGTGGCAATCGCACAGGCGATCGCACAGCAAGCCCCGCCAACACAACGGAGCCCATGGTGATGAGTAACCTGCTTATTACTACCCTGAAATGTCGTGAACTCTCCCTTCTTGCGCTGGCGATGGCCGGCTGCCTGCTCGTGTCCGGCTGCAGCAGCACCGGCACAAGCGGCGACAACAGCGGCCGCTACGCCATGCGGCATGACGCGCCGCCGGATGGCGATATCCAGCTGGATCCCGACAACATCCCGGATGCTGTACCGGTATTCGAGCCGCGCACGTCGGCCGGCAACAAGTCACCGTATACCGTACTGGGCGAAACCTACCAGGTGATGCCGGAAAGCACCGGCTACACAGCCACGGGCAAGGCCTCCTGGTATGGCAAGAAGTTCCATGGCTACAAGACCTCGAACGGCGAGACCTATGACATGTACAAGATGTCAGCCGCCCACCGCAACCTGCCGATCCCGAGCTATGTGCGCGTCACCAACCTCGACAACGGCCGCAGCGGCATCGTGCGGGTCAATGACCGCGGCCCTTTCCACTCCGACCGGATCATGGATCTTTCCTATGCTGCGGCGGTGAAACTGGACATGGTGCGGACAGGCACTGCGCGGGTGAAAATCGAAGCCATCGAACCGTCCACCAATGCCTATGCCGCGAATGAAGCCGCCAGGGATGCCCTGAAACCGGCCCAGAAGGGCAATAGCACCAGCAAGACCCCGGCAAGGAAGTCCGGTGTTGACGGACTGCCGACGGTTGCTGCCACAGTCCAGACCGACTGGCCACGCACAACCCCGCCAGCCGCCGACGTGAATGCTGCCACCTACCTGCAGGCCGGTGCTTTCCGCAACCAGGACTCTGCGCTGGCGCTGCGCGAGAAGCTGGCCAGCCTGACCGGCATGCCGGTCAATGTTGACAGCCTGCAGGGTTTCTTCAAGGTGCGCATCGGGCCACTGGCTGACCCGAACGAAGTGCATAACGTCACGGAACTGCTGGTGCAGAACAATTTCGCCAAACCGCAGGTGGTCTACTTCTGACGTGAACGCTACCGGTTACCTGAGCCATGATGTACTGGTTATCGGCAGCGGCGCAGCTGGCCTGACGCTGGCGCTACACCTGGCCGGGCAAGGACGGGTCGCCGTCCTGAGCAAAGGGCGACTGCAGGACGGCTCGACCTGGTTTGCCCAGGGCGGCATTGCCGCCGTACTCAACGACAGCGATTCCACCGAGGCCCATGTGGCCGACACCCTGGTCGCCGGTGCAGGCCTCTGCCATGAGGATGCCGTGCGCTTTACCGTGGAAAACGGCCGCGACAGTATCCAGTGGCTGATCGATATGGGCGTGGACTTCACCCGCGAACCGGGTGGGACCGAATTCCACCTGACCCGCGAGGGCGGCCACAGTGCCCGCCGCATCATCCACAGCGCGGATGCCACCGGTCGCGCGGTGTCGAGCACGCTGATCGAACAGGCGCTGCAACAACCCAACATCGAGGTGTTCGAGAACCACCTCGCCGTCGACCTCATCCTGCAGGCCGACCCCGGCAGCGAGAAGCTGCGCTGCACCGGCGCCTATGTCTTTGACAGCGCCAGCGACAGCGTGAAGGTCTTCCAGGCGCGCTTCGTGGTGCTCGCTACGGGCGGTGCCAGCAAGGTCTATCTCTACACCAGCAACCCTGACAGCGCCTCGGGTGACGGCATCGCGATGGCCTGGCGCGCCGGCTGTCGCGTCGCCAACATGGAATTCAACCAGTTTCACCCGACCTGCCTGTTCCACCCCAAGGCCAAGTCTTTCCTGGTGACGGAGGCCCTGCGCGGCGAAGGGGCACAACTCAAGCTGCCGTCCGGCGAGCGTTTCATGGCGCGTTTCGACGAGCGTATGGAACTGGCACCGCGCGATATCGTGGCCCGCGCGATCGACCACGAGATGAAAAGGCTTGGCATCGACTGCGTGTTGCTCGATATCAGCCACAAGCCGGCAGATTTTGTGCGCGACCATTTCCCGACGGTCTACGAGAACTGCCTGCGCTACGGTATTGATATCACCCGCGAAGCGATACCGGTGGTTCCTGCTGCCCACTACACGTGTGGCGGCGTGATGGTGAACCAGCGCGGCCGCACCGACCTCAGCAACCTGTATGCCATCGGCGAGACGTCATTCACAGGCCTGCACGGTGCCAACCGCATGGCCAGCAATTCGCTGCTCGAGTGTTTTGTCTACGCGCGGTCAGCAGCCCAGGATATCGCCCAGCGCTGGCAACAGGTCAGTGCACCACAGACGGCAGCACCGTGGGATGCCTCGCGCGTCATCGATTCGGATGAAGCCGTGGTTATCTCGCACAACTGGGATGAACTGCGCCGCTTCATGTGGGACTACGTCGGCATCGTGCGCAGCCGCAAGCGCCTGCAGCGCGCGCTGAACCGCGTCGAGTTGCTGCAGCGGGAAATCGGGGAGTACTACAGCCATTATCGCGTCAGCAGTGATTTCCTTGAACTGCGTAACCTGGCAATCGTAGCCGAGCTGATCATCCGTTCGGCGCTGTCACGCCGCGAAAGCCGCGGCCTGCACTACAACATCGACTACCCGGAACCCGGTGCCATCGCCCGTGATACTATCCTGGTACCGACCAACTTTGCCGGCCAGGACATCAAGCTCGCCTGAGCGCCTTTAACGCTGCAGCAGGATGCAGCGCAAGCGACGCAATTCCTCTGACGGCGCACTGTCCGGCCACAACAGCAGCCGTACTGTGCGGCCTGTCGGCAAGCGGAAAAACAGCGACACCAGGCCAAAAGCCATGAACACCGGCTGCAGCAGTGCAGCCTCGTGCACTTTATTCCCATCACACAATGACCAGCATCCCGCCGACCAGTCGAGCCCGGTCACCGCTGGCTGGCGCCACTCACGCCAGCTGCGCAGCGCCAGCCATGCCAGTGCCGTTGGCAGCAGCAACCGTACACCCCCCGGCAGATCAGCCAGCCACAGCGCCAGCGCCGCTAGCGCCAGCACGGCAACGCCATAGCAGATGGCAATGCGCGAGGGCTCAGGGCGGAGTGACAGCGGCCGATCCATGGCGCTCCCGTATCAGTTGGACAATCGCAGCCAGGTCCGGGGCTTCCGGCTCGGCATGGCCCAGCAGCCAGGCCAGCAAGTCCTGGTCTTCGCAGGCCAGCAGGGCTACATAGCGATCCTGCATCAGCGGATCCAGCTGCCCGAAATGCTGTTCGGCAAATGGCACCAGGATGAGGTCGAGCTCCAGCATACCGCGCCGGCTGTGCCAGCGTATGCGCTGGAAATTGTGTGTCGTCGACATGGCGACAAGCCTCGCAAAAACCTTGCAAATCCTGCTGATTATAACGACGAATGCTGTGCCGGCTGACAGCAACGGCGCGAAAAAAATATAATCGGCATTCCCATGTGCTCACAGGCAGACAACATGCACGCCGACTGGATCAACATCCCTGCTCAAGACCACTGGAATATCAGCGCCGGCCAGACGGTGATCAGCGTGCTGGACGGCACGGGCTTGCTCGGGATCACAGGCCCTGACAGCAGCAAGTTCCTGCAAGGCCAGCTGACCTGCAACATGCAGGACATCACCTCCGTCGCGTCGCGCCCCGGCGCACACTGCACGCACAAGGGACGCATGGTCGCCAGCTTCCGCCTGCTGCAACAACACGACAGCGCTTACCTGTTTGTGTTGCCGCAGGAAACGCTAGCCGCGCTGCAGCAATCACTCGGCAAGTACATTGTTTTTTCCAAAGCGGCATTGCGCGAGGCCTCGGACGATTACCTGCTGCTCGGCATCAGCGGCAAGGACGCAGCTGCACGTGTCAGCGCACTGTTCGGTGCCGCGCCGTCCACACTGCACGCACAGCAAGTGAATACCTGTGGCATCGCCATTTGCATCAGCGAATCTGCGCCGCGTTTCCTGTGCCTGTTGCAGCGCGAACAGGCCCGTTCGGCCTGGCAGCAACTGACAGGCGACAACAACACAGTCATTACCGGCAGCCACTACTGGCGGCTGCTCGATATCCGCGACGGGATCGGCGAGGTGCACGCCCAGACCATCGAGGAATTTATCCCGCAGATGCTCAACCTGCAGGTGCTCGATGGCATCAGTTTCACCAAGGGCTGCTACACCGGCCAGGAAATCGTCGCGCGCATGCAATACCGCGGCATCCTGAAAAAAGCCATGTACCGTATCAGCGGCGAAGGGAGCTTGCCCGCCCCGAACACAACCATCCTGCAAAGCGGCCATGAACAAGCAGTCGGCCACCTGGTGATCGCAGAAATGTCCGGTGCGGACCTGTGGGAAGGCCTGGCGGTGATCCAGCACGATGCGATTGCCGCACCGCTACAGCTCGCTGGCGGCAGTGCGCTGAAGGTACTGGCATTGCCCTACACGGTGCCGGTCGGCGACAAGTCGTAAACTGCCAGCGGCGCTAACGCTCAGGTTTTTTTCAGGGCGTCGAGCGCCGCAATGAAATCTTCCAACCGCTGGTAGCGGCCCTCCGGTTTCTTCGCCAGCATCTTCAGCACGATCGCTTCCAGTTCCTCGCTGACTGCCGGGTTCAGCTCGCGCGGTGACGGCGGTGCTTGCGTGATGTGCTGCGCCATCACCTCGCCAACATCGCCGGTAAACGGCACCACGCGCGTCAGCAGTTTGAAGAACGTGATCCCGAGCGCATAGATATCGGCGCGCCGGTCGATATCACGCTTGCCCTGCGCCTGCTCCGGGCTCATGTAGGTCGGTGAACCAAGCGACAGGCCATCGCGCGTGTGCACGACCGACTGGCTGGATTGCACCAGCTTGGCGATGCCGAAATCCACCAGCTTGGGAATGCCGTCGCTGTTGAACAGGATATTCATCGGCTTGATGTCGCGATGCACGATGCCCTTGTTGTGCGCAAAAGCTAGGCCTTCCGCGATGGCGCGGATGATATTGGTGGCCGTCTTCACATTGGGCGGATTTTTCTCGATGCGCTGGTCAAGATCGCCGCCGGACAGCAATTCCATGACGATCCAGAATCGGTTGTCCTCCTCCACCAGGTCGTACACCGGCACGATGTAGGGATGCGCGAGGCTCGCCAGCGCCAGCGCTTCCTGGCGGAAACGGTCGGCCTGCTCGGGATCCTGCGCCAGATTCACGTCCAGCTCCTTGATCGCGACCTCGCGCTGCAGCTTGAGGTCAAACCCCTTGTGCACGGATCCCATGCCGCCACTGGCGAGCAGCCGCTCGGCGCGGTAACGCCCGCCACCGATCAGCAGTCCCCCGTTGTCGGCCGGCAGTGCTATCGACAAAGCCGGGCGCTGCAGCGTGGCATCAGTTGCGTTGGCGGCCGCACCGACTGCCGGCCGCACCAGTGTCATGTCAGCCTGTGCCGGTGCCGTGTAGGCAATGCCGGCATCGACCTGCTCGTCAACATCATCCTCGTCACGGCGCCCATTCAAGGTGAACGCGAGTTGCAGCAACAACAAGGCGGTGACCGGCGCGGCCACTGCCAGCCACAGGTAGCGGGTGATTTGCTGTTCGCGCTGCTGGCGCAAGGCCAGCACGTCGGCCTGGTTACGCGTATCGGCCGGTACGCTGTACCAGAAATCGAGGAACTGGCCTGTGCGCGGCAATGCCACCTGTTGCATCCCGGCGACCAATGCGAACAGCAGCAACCATGCGAGCCACGCACCGCGCAACCAGCGCACCAGGAAACCGGACTGTGCCGCCATGAAAAAACCCCCTGTCGGAGAGAACACTTGCAGGGGGCCATTATGCGAGCTGGCCGGCGCCGTGGCCAGCCGGGATAGTTACAGGCGGGACAGCTTCAGCGGCAGCATGTCACCGGGGCGCGGCATCGGGATGATCTGCATCCACGGCTGGTAGCTCACCGGTGTTTCAAAGCGGTAACGCTTGAGGAACTGGAACATGAAGGCCTTGGCGTTCATCTGCGCGAAATGCATGCCGATGCACTTGTGTGCACCGCCACCGAAACCGACAAACTGGAACGGGTGGCGCTTGTGCTCCTGGCGTTCCGGCCCCCAGCGATCCGGGTCAAACTTCTGTGGCTCGTCCCAGTATTCCTTCATCGTGTGGTTGAAATGCGGTGGCAGGTAGAGCACGGTATCGGCTGGCACATCGAAGCCGCCAATCCGGCACGCGCGCACGGTACGGCGCGTCATCATCGACACTGACGGGTACAGGCGCAGGCCTTCAAGGAAAGCGTTGTTGAGGTCGGGCAGGCTGTCCATGTCGTCATAGTCAATGAACTCCTTGTCGAGCGAGAATGCCTCCTGGCGCAGGCGCTCCTGCCATTCCGGGTGCTGGCCTAGCAGCATCACCAGGTGCGACAGTGCGCTGGTCGTGGTGTCGTGTGCGGCGAACATGAGGAAGGTCAGGTGTTCGGTGAGGTCAAGATCGGGAAAGTAATTGCCGTTCTCGTCCTTCTCCTTCACCACATAGGACATGAAATCGATGCCCTCACCACGGCGGCGCTCGGGGATCAGGCGGCTGATGTAGCCATCCATGTAGGCTTTGGCCTTCTTGCCGGCATGGAATTTCAGGCCCGGGATCTCTTTCTTGATCAGGCTCATCATCCCCTTTTCTGCCACATCGATGAACGCCTGGTTCAGCTTGCGCGCATCCTCGCCGAGGTCATCCAGGCCGAAAAACACCTTCGCGGCCACATCGAGCAGGGTTTCCTTGATGCCGGGAAAAAACTGGAAAGCCGTTTGCTGTTCCCAGCTGTTGATATGGCGCTGCATGATCGGGTTCATCATGTGCAGGTAGCCGCGCATGGCGTCATTCTTGAACGCAGCCTGGAACACCCGGCGCTGGAAGCGGTGCTCATCGAAATCGCGTAGCAGGATGCAACGGCGATAGAAATCACCCAGCGATTTCATGTAACCCATCTTCGGCGAGAAGTTGCGGTCGAGATCCAGATAGACCTGTTTCCAGTTTTCCGGCCCCAGCACCAGCAGGCCGCTGCCGACACCCATGTTCAGGAAGGACACCTCACCGAACTTCTCATAGTGCTCCTGCAGGCAGCCGTTGAAATCCCTGATCATCCATGGCAGGCGACCGGCAAACGGCACACCGCGCAGGCCGGGGATATGGCGCAGGTCGGTCGGGCTGGCGTCAGGGCGACTGGTGTAATCATCGGCTGCGGCGGCGTTCAGGGCAGTAGTGGTTGTCATGGGTTGCATCTCCGCAAAAACGTCGTCCACAGTAGCAATACCCGAATGTAACGCCAAGCCGACATCTGTCGCAAATCCGCAATTCACTGCCGCTGGCAGAATGGCTACAGTGAGCCATCATG
The DNA here is from genome assembly GCA_937864065.1 of uncultured Cellvibrionales bacterium. GTDB lineage: Bacteria > Pseudomonadota > Gammaproteobacteria > Pseudomonadales > UBA7239 > UBA7239. Next base: position 14,087 of record CALMIC010000032.1, read on the forward strand.
CGAGGATCACCCATGCCTGTCACCCTCCAGACTGTTTCCGGCCAGCAGGTATTGCCCTGGCTCGATGCCGTGGCCGCACTGCGCATCGAGGTATTCCGCGACTTCCCTTACCTGTACGACGGTGAGCTCGACTACGAGCGCCGCTACCTCGCCGCGTACGCGCAATCCCCCGCCAGCCTGTTCGTGCTGGCCGTGGAGGGCGACCAGGTCGTCGGCGCCTCCACCGGCATCCCGCTCGGCGATGCCGAAGCGGAATTCCAGGCGCCCTTCATCGAGCAGGGCATCCCGCTCGACCGCGTGTTCTACTTTGGCGAATCGGTGTTGCAGCGCGATTACCGCGGCCACGGCCTCGGCCACCGTTTCTTCGATGAGCGCGAAGCTTTTGCCCGCCAGCTCGGCAAGCCCATTACCGCCTTCTGTGCCGTCGAGCGGCCGGACAATCATCCGCTCAAGCCTGCCGGCTACACGCCACTCGATGCCTTCTGGCAGGCGCGCGGCTACACGAAGCAGCCCGCCATGCGCACGCTGTACCACTGGCAGGATATCGGCGAAGCGTCAGCGACCGACAAGCCGATGGTCTTTTGGCTTAAAGGGCCGGGGCTGAAAGAGTGGGGCCACGCATGACCGTGGTGACGATCGCCGCAGCACAACACAGTATCCAGCCGGCCAGTTGCTGGGAAGATTTCAGCGCGCTGGCCACTGCGCAGGTCGCCTCTGCCGTGCAAGCCGGTGCACAACTGCTGGTGTTTGCCGAATACGGCAGCATGGGTCTGGTGGCCGCCCTGCCCGCCCGCGAGCGCGGCACACTCGCGGCACAACTGGCCGGTATGCAGCGCTTTGCTGCTGCCTATAGCAGCCTCTACCGCCAGCTGGCGACACAGCATGGCGTGTGGATTGTCGCGCCCGGTTTCCCGTTTGCGCTGTCACCGGGCCGCTATGTCAATCGCGCCTGGATTGCCGGCCCACGGGGCGAGCTGCTGCACCAGGACAAATTGCACATGACGCGTTTCGAGCGCGAGCTGTTCGACATTTCGCCAGGGGACAGCCTCCACGTCATTGATGCCGGCAACTTCCGCTTTGCCGTGGCAATCTGCTACGACAGCGAATTCCCGCAACAGGTGCATGCACAAGTCGCTGCCGGCGCGCATATCATCGCCGTGCCGAGCTGCACCGATGCCGAGCACGGCTTCAACCGCGTGCGGGTCAGCGCAAGGGCGCGCGCGATGGAAAACCAGTGCTTCGTCGCCCAGGCGCCGCTGACCGGCGAAGCACCGTGGTGCGAGGCCATCGACATCAACGTCGGCAATGCCGGCATTTTCTCGCCGATCGACCGCGGATTTCCCGCTGACGGTGTCCTCGCCAACAGCGCAGGCGCGCACGGCTGGGCACTGGCGCGCTGCGACCTGCAGCAACTGCAGCAGGTGCGCGACGACGGCCAGGTATTCAACTTGCGCGACTGGCAGCAGCCCCTGCCGCCGGTCACGCCACCGACCCACCACTGAGCCAGCCATCACCAGGAGCATGCCCATGGCCGTTAGACCCGTTTCCCTGCAAGGCAAGAAGATTCTCGTGACTGGCCCCACCAGCCAGGTCGCCCTGCCACTGCTGCAGCAGCTGTGCCCGATCGCCGACGTGCACGCACTCGCGCGTTTTTCGAAACAGAAAGACATCGACCGCATTGCCGCACTCGGTGCGACCATCATCCGCAAGGACCTTGCCACCGACTCACTGGACGACTTGCCAGAGGATTTCGATTACGTGCTGCACTTTGCCGTCGTCAAGTCCGGCGACTTCGAGTACGACCTGAAAGCGAACGCGATCGGCAGTGGCCGGCTGCTCGCCCACTGCAAACGCGCGAAGGCTTTCCTGCAATGCTCGACGACCGGCGTGTACCAGTACGC
>CALMIC010000033.1 GCA_937864065.1 uncultured Cellvibrionales bacterium
TTCTGGGACATCAACTTCGGCCTGGCCTACACCGACAGCAATGTCGATGACAGCAACTGCGTCGTGTTCTACGGCGGCGATGACTACTGCGGCGGCGCCGTGGTGCTGTCAGCGCTGAAAACTTTCAAGTGAGCGGAGGAAGTCAACGATGAAACTCGTCACAGCCATTATCAAGCCGTTCAAGCTCGATGACGTGCGCGAAGCACTGTCCGACATCGGCGTGCAGGGCGTCACCGTCAGCGAGGTAAAAGGGTTCGGCCGCCAGAAAGGCCACACCGAACTCTATCGCGGCGCGGAGTACGTGGTCGATTTCCTGCCGAAAGTGAAGCTGGAAATCGCCATCGCCGACGAACAGGTGGATGCCGTGATCGAGGCCGTCAGCAAGGCGGCCAACACCGGCAAGATCGGCGACGGCAAGATCTTCGTCACCGCGCTGGAGCAGGTCATCCGCATCCGCACCGGCGAAACCGGCAACGCTGCTGTCTAATCGACTGAAACCCTGGAGGTTCCCGTGAAAAAACTGCTACTGACTCTGGGTACTGCCGGCGCACTGCTGGCCTTGCCCGCCTGGGCCCAGGACGCTCCCGTGCCGAACAAGGGCGACGATGCGTTCCTGATGATCTGTGCTGCCTTTGTCATCCTGATGTCGATCCCCGGCCTCGCGCTGTTCTACGGCGGCCTGGTGCGCAAGAAAAACATGCTGTCGGTGCTGATGCAGGTATTCAGCGTGTTCTCGCTGATCTCGGTATTGTGGATGGTGTACGGTTACAGCCTGGCGTTCACCGAAGGCAACGCGTTCTTCGGTTCACTGTCCAAGCTGTTCCTCAACGGCGTCAATGACACCTCGCTCGCCGCCACCTGGAGCAAGGCCACGCCGATCCATGAAGTCATCTATGTGGTGTTCCAGGGCGCGTTCGCGGCCATCACCTGCGGCCTGATCGTCGGTGCCTTCGCCGAGCGCATCAAGTTCTCCGCCGTACTGCTGTTCTCGGTGATCTGGTTCACGTTCTCCTACATCCCGATGGCACACATGGTGTGGTACTGGGCCGGCCCGGACGCGTATACCGACGCTGACGCTGCCGCCGCTGCCACCGCCACTGCTGGCTGGCTGTTCCAGAAAGGCGCGCTCGACTTCGCCGGCGGCACGGTCGTACACATAAACGCCGCGGTGGCGGGCCTGGTGGGTGCCTACATGGTCGGCAAGCGCATCGGCTACGGCAAGGAAGCGATGTACCCGCACAGCCTGACGATGACGATGATCGGTGCCTCACTGCTGTGGTTCGGCTGGTTCGGTTTCAACGCCGGCTCCGCGCTCGAAGCCAACGGCATTGCCGGCCTCGCCTTCGCCAACACCTGGATCGCGACCGCCGCAGCCGCCACCTCGTGGATGGCAGCCGAGTGGATCTTCAAGAAGCACCCGTCGCTGCTCGGTGCGGCTTCCGGTGCAGTGGCCGGCCTGGTCGCCATCACCCCGGCCTGCGGCTTCGTCGGTGTCAAAGGTGCCCTGATCATCGGCCTGCTCGCCGGCGTGATCTGCCTCTGGGGTGTCACCGGCCTGAAGAAACTGCTCGGCGCCGATGACTCGCTGGATGTGTTCGGGGTACACGGTGTGGGCGGCATCCTCGGTGCGCTGCTGACCGGCGTGTTCGCCTCCCCGGCCCTCGGCGGCCTGAGCTGGTGGGATTACGTGGCCAACGGCCCGGGCGCCTTCGACATCATGGGCCAGGTCAAGGTACAGGCCATCAGCGTGGTCACCGCCATCGTCTGGTCAGGTGTGGTCTCCGTGATTGCCTTCAAACTGGTGGATCTGGTGGTTGGCCTGCGCGTCAGCGAGGAAGACGAACGCATCGGCCTCGATGTGACCTCGCACGGCGAGCGCGCCTACAACGACTGATCCCTGCTTCCCGGGGCAGCGCGCTGCCCCGTTCCCTACTGCCACTTGTGTCGATCTGACAACAGCGCCTCCTCGGGGCGCTTTTTTTATGCCTGGCGGTTAAAGGTCATCATCTTCATCGCGACTGGCTGATGCCGGCGGCCGCCAGGATTGCTTCAACGCCACGGCCGTCACCAGCAACAGCACCGGCCAGGCGAGCAGCAGGTCGACACGGATCCCGCAATCGCCCGAACAGAGCAAGCGGATGTAGACCAGGAATTCGTAAAGCGCATAGCAGAACCACAACACCGCCGCAGCCGCAGCGGACGGCATGCCGCGCCAGAGCCAGGCAATACCCATAACAAGCGCACACAGCACAGCCACCACGACGGCAAAGAACATCGCCAACCTCCGGCAGGTAAAACGGGTGGGTTATTTTTTGTCGAACAGTTCGCTGACCACCAGGTTGAACAGCGTCAGCAACACACTGCCGAGCATCGCGGAACCAAGGCCAGCCACGGTGAACCCCGGCACCAGTGCCGCCGTCAGCATCAGCATCAGCGCGTTGACCACCAGCAGGAACAGGCCCAGCGTCAGCAGCGTGGCCGGCAAGGTCAGCAGCACCAGCACCGGCCGCACGAGCCCGTTGACCACGCCGAACACCAGCGCCGCCAGCAGCGCCGAACCGAAACCGCCGACCCGGATACCGGGCACGAAGTGCGCCACCAGCACCAGCAGCAAGGCGCTGACCACAAGATGGACGATGAAACTTTTCATGCCGGATTCTCCGCTGAAGCGTGTTAACGGCCGCCCATCTGCGCGTAGAGGGCGGGATCAATCTTGAGGAAGATAGCCTCGCCTTCAGCATACAGCATGCCGTCGCTGTCCTTCAGTGTGCAGTGCATGAACACCTTGCGGCCCTCGTCGCCGGTCACGCGCGCCTCGTAGGTGAGCTCGCGGTTCAGCGGCACCGGCATGCGGTAGATGGTCTTCAAGGTGCCGGTCATGGCCGGCACGTCGAGCCCGCTGTGCGAGATCGCGATACCGAACACCTCGTCCATGTAGGCGGCAATGTAGCCGCCGTGCACGAGTCCCGGCGGCCCTTCAAAGGCCGGGCCGAAATTGACCACACCTTTCAGGTAACCGTCGCCCTTGAAATATTTCGCCGGCACGGCCAGCGCGTTGCAGTTGCCGCTGATCGGTCGGTACGACAGCGAGTTCTCGCCACCGTAGTCATAACCGCTGCCGGCTGCACTGTCGCCCTCCTCCACCTGGCCAAAAGGCCTCGTGCGATCCGGCACATGGAGCCGCTCGACCTCACCGGCCAGCAGCTCCAGCGCATCGGCTAGCCGGGTGACTTCATGGGCGGGCAACTGCTTGCCGACCAGTGCATGGTTCAGCCGGCGCAGGGCCGCAGCCACGCGGTCGGAATCGCCATCAATCATGGCATTGATAGGCAGGGCGTGTTCGGACATGGCAACCTCCAGGAAAACCGGTGCGCCATTATAGGCCGCCGCAAGCGCTGCCATTGGCCTGCTTGTCGCGCAACACCGCTGCCGTGCGCTGCTGCAACTCGGCCAGCAACGCCGGGTTCGCCGCGCGGAAGGCTGCCTGACGCTCACGCCAGGCCTGCAGGTGCGCATCGATGTTGGCCGGCGTCAGCTGCACGCCGAACGGGTACGCGGCCGTGGGGGCACCGAACATCGCATCCAGCATCAGCTTGCCCAGTGCCTGCGAGAAATGCGAGGCATCGCTGTACCACTGCATCGCCACACCGGGCTGCTGTGGCACGGGCTCCACGCCATAGTGGTGGTAGCCGCTGAAATCCCACAACGCCACGCCCGGCATGGCCTCGCCATACACAGCGACGATCGCCGCCAGCAGGTTGCGCTTCATGGCCTCGTAGTCATCGCCGAGGCCACTGGCATCCATCATCTCCAGCAGGCGCGCATGCAACGGCGAGATGAAGAACTTCACCTCGATGTGGTGGTCGTGCGCCAGCTGCAGGATCTCGCGGAACAGGGCCATCGTGTCGTTGTTGCGCGCCGCGAAAGCGTAACGGTTGTCGCGGCACGGACTCCAGCCGGTGCGCAGCAAGCGGTCCTCGAACTGGCGGAAGCGCGTCTCGTAGCCATCAGCCAGCACCTGGCGCAATTCATGCGCGGGATTGGCGCTGCCATCCGGCAGCAGCTTGTCGTACTTGTCTTTCTGCTTGCGCAGCGTGTCGATGCTGGCCAGCGTGACACCGGGGCTGAACAGCAACCGCATGGCCGTGTCGCGCTGGCGGACAAAACGCTCGCCATCGGTCTCGCCCAGCCGCGCCAGCGGATAGGGGTAGTGTCCGCTGTCCAGCCAGGCATTGAACATGAACAGGTCGACGCTGATGACGACGCTTTTCACCTCGCCGACCGCGATCGCATGCTCCAGCAACTCGCGCACGGTGCGCAGGTCGGCGCCGTTCAGGCCCATGTTGAAACCGGCCGAACCGTCGGCCGCCCAGGCGCTGCCCTGCATCGGGATGCCCATCAGCACGCGCGACGAGCCGATGGCCAGCCGCGGGTAATTGCCGCGTTCGACCTGTGACGGCTTCGCCAGCCGCGCATACGGCGTGTACGACGGCTTCACGCGGTTGAAACCGTCGTTGCGCAGCACGCGATAGACATCGAGCGGGTCAACCAGCCAGTTCAGCAACAGCACACCAGCCAGCAGCGCTGCGAGCGAGCCCAGCACAGCGGCGAAGTAGGAGCGGAAGCGCATCGTCGTCACCGCCTCAGAACCGGAAGTAGAGGAATTCGCTGACATTGTTCATGTTCAGCAACGACACCAGCAGCAGCACGGCAATGAACAGCGCCCAGCGCAGGCTCGGCTGCCATTGCAGGCGCGACGGGTCGGCCGCGATGATGCCGCCCTCGTCGATGGCCGGGTCGCGCGCACCGAACAGCTGCGCCGTGTTGGGCAGGAACCAGATGATGGCGTAGGCCACCAGCACGTGGTGCAGCACGGTCTTGTCCACAAAGCGGATCGCGTACGGCGAGAACTCCACCGGCAGGCCAAGGCGCGTGAGCCAGTGGTGGAAGGTCAGCTCTTCCGGGTCGAGGTAGATGCCGTGCAGGCCGCACAGGCCTTTCAGCATCAGCAGCGCAGCGTGGAAGCTGT
>CALMIC010000034.1 GCA_937864065.1 uncultured Cellvibrionales bacterium
ACGAGGCGCTGTGGCAGGTGAAAGCCGAGCGCGACCGCATCTACAGCCTGCCGGAGATGAGTGAGGAAGACGGCATGGCAGTGGCGGAACTGGAGGTGCAGTTTGCCGAATACGATGGCTATACGGCCGAGTCGCGCGCTGGCGAGTTGCTGCTCGGCCTCGGGATTCCCATCGAGCAGCACAACGGGCCGATGAGTGAGGTGGCGCCTGGCTGGAAATTGCGTGTGCTGCTGGCGCAGGCGCTGTTTTCCGATCCGGATGTGCTGCTGCTGGACGAGCCGACCAACCACCTCGACATCAACACCATTCGCTGGCTGGAAGGTGTGCTCAATGCGCGCAGCAGTACGATGGTCATCATCTCGCATGACCGTCACTTCCTGAACAGTGTCTGTACACACATGGCCGATCTCGACTACGGCGCGCTGAAAATATTCCCCGGCAATTACGACGAGTACATGATTGCCGCGACGCAGGCGCGCGAACTGCTGCAGAACGAGAACGCGAAGAAGAAAGCGCAGATCGCCGAGTTGCAGAGTTTCGTCAGCCGCTTTTCGGCCAATGCGTCAAAAGCCAAGCAGGCCACATCGCGGGCCAGGCAGATCGAGAAGATCGAGCTGGCCGAGATCAAGCCGTCCAGCCGGCAAAGCCCGTACATCCGTTTCGAGCAGCAGCAGAAACTGCACCGGCAGGCGCTGACGCTGGTGAATGTCAGCAAGGGCTTTGGCGAACTGCAGCTGTTCAGCGATTTCAGCATCCAGGTCGAAGCTGGTGAGCGGATTGCGATCATCGGCCCCAATGGCGCCGGCAAGACCACGCTGTTGCGCTGCCTGATGAACGAGTTGTCGCTGGACAGCGGTGAGGCCAAGTGGGCGGAAATGGCCAATATTGCCTATTTCGCCCAGGATCATGCCAGTGATTTTGCCGAAGACATGAACCTGTTTGACTGGATGAAGCAGTGGACGACGGGCGATGAGCAGCTCGTGCGGGCCACGCTCGGCCGGCTGCTGTTCTCGCAGGATGACATCACCAAATCGGTGAAAGTGATTTCCGGTGGTGAGCAGGGTCGCATGCTGTTCGGGCGGCTGATGCTGCAGAAAGGCAATGTGATGGTGCTGGACGAGCCGACCAACCACCTCGACATGGAGTCGATCGAATCACTGAACCTGGCGCTGGAAAACTATCCGGGTACGCTGATCTTCGTCAGCCATGACCGCGAGTTTGTCTCGTCGCTGGCCAACCGCATCCTCGAGTTCACCCCTGCGGGTATCGTGGATTTCAGTGGTACGTATGACGAGTACCTGCGCAGCCAGGCGCTGGCCTGATCAATCCAGCAACCGCACCCGGAAGTTCCTGCCCTTGATCTTGCCGGCTTGCAGTTTTGACAGCGCGCTGCTGGCGATCCGGTAATCGACGGCGACATAGGCCTGCGTGCCGAAAATATCAATCTTGCCGATCTGTGCTGCTGTAAAGCCGGCGTCGCCGGTCAGTGCGCCGAGGATGTCGCCGGGGCGCAGCTTGTCTTTCTTGCCGCCGGCGATATTGAGTGTGGCCATGGCCGGTGGCGGGATTATTCCTTCGCCTGCAGCGGGTACGTCGCGCCACGACAGTTTTTCCGTATTGCCTGCCTGTTGCTGCAGGTAATCCTCGATCGCGTTGGCGCGGTGCATTTCAGCGGGTGCGCACAGCGTCAGTGCCAGCCCTTGCTGGCCGGCACGGCCGGTGCGGCCGATGCGGTGGATATGCACTTCCGGTTCGAAGGCAATATCGACGTTGATCACGGCGGCGAGATCCTTGATGTCCAGCCCGCGTGCGGCAACATCGGTCGCCACCAGCAGCGGGCAGCTGCGGTTGGCAAACTGCAATAGCACCTGGTCGCGCTCGCGTTGCTCCAGGTCGCCGTGCAGGGCCTGTGCGTGGAAGCCGGCGGCGCGCAGCTGGCCGGCGAGGTTGGCACAATCCTGTTTGGTGTTGCAGAACAGCACAGTGGAATCCGGCCGGTAGTGTTGCAGCAGGGCAATCACGGCCTGCGTTTTCTGTTTCTTGTCGACTTCAAAGAAGGCCTGCTCGATCTGCGTGTCGGCATGCAGCGCTTCCACGGTCACCGTGACGGGATTGCGCTGGAACTGCTTCGATAACGCACGGATTTCCTCCGGGTAGGTGGCGGAGAACAGCAGCGTCTGCCGCTGTGCCGGCGCATGCTGCAGCACGGCAACGATGCTGTCGTGGAAACCCATGTCCAGCATGCGGTCAGCTTCATCTAGCACCAGGGTTTTCAGGCTGGCGAGGGATAGCGATTTTTTCTGCAGGTGTTTCAGCACCCGGCCCGGTGTGCCGACGATGATGTGCGCGCCGTGCTCCAGTGAACCGAGCTGCGGGCCCATCGGGATGCCGCCGCACAGCGTGAGGATCTTGGTGTTGTCGATGCAGCGCGCCAGCCGGCGCAGTTCCTTTGCCACCTGGTCAGCCAGCTCGCGCGTCGGGCACAGCACCAGCGCCTGCACGGCGAATTGCCGTACGTTGAGTGCTTGCAGCAGGCCGATGCCGAAGGCGGCTGTCTTGCCACTGCCGGTTTTCGCTTGCGCGATCACATCCTGCCCGGCCAGGATCGCAGGCAGGCTCTCGGCCTGGATCGGCGTCAGGCTGGTGTAGCCGAGCTCGACGAGGTTGGCCTGCATGGCAGGCGCCAGCGGCAGGGTGTTGAAAGCGGGGGTATTGGTCACGGGGCATGGCCGGGAGACAGGAAGGCCCGGCATTCTACAGGACACCGGAAACTACGCACTGACAACTGGCAAGCAAGACACATAATAAGCAAGGCTTACTAATTGTGTGCTGCCATGCCTGCCCCCCGATCCCGCCCCAAGCCCCCGTCCGAGCCCGAAGGCGCCTTCGGTTTCCTGCTGCACGATGTGGCGCGGCTGCTGCGTCGCAACTTCAACCGCCGGGTGCAGGCGCTGGGGCTGACCCAGGCGCAGTGCCGCGTGTTGCTGCACTTGTCGCGCAACGAGGGTATCCAGCAGGTGGCGCTGGCCGACATCCTCGACGTGCAGCCCATCACGCTCGCCCGCCTGCTGGACAAGCTGGAGGCGGCCGGGCTGGTGGAGCGGCAGCGCGACCCGAAAGACCGCCGCGCGTTTTGCCTGTACCTGACAACCAGTGCCGATGCCTTCCTGGCGCAGATCTGGGAACTGGCAGCCGATACCCGCGCAGTGGCCATCGCCGGCCTGGGCGAGCGCCAGCTCGCGGCCTTCTTCGGCACGCTGCAAGTGATGAAGGACAACCTGCTCAAGGCCGAGACCGAACTCCCTCCCGTTGTTGACATTGATGAGGATACCGGCCGATGAACACCCGTCGCCTGTTGTTGCTGAGTGCGCCGCTGCTGGTGGGCGCGATCGCGTTGTACTTCTACCTGTCGGGCGAACGCTATGTCGATACCGACAATGCCTACCTGAAGGCCGACAAGGTGATGGTGGCCGCTGAAGTGTCGGCAGCGGTGACCGAGGTCCTGGTAGTGGATAACCAGCTGGTGGCGAAGGGCCAGCCGTTGTTCCGGCTCGATCCGGCGCTGTTTGTCGCCGCACTGGATACGGCGCGCGCGAGGCAGGACAAGGTGCGCACCGACATCGAGGCGCTGAAAGCGGCTTACCGCGGCAAGCAGGCCGAGCTGGTGCTGGCGCGCAGCAACATGGCGTTTGCCGAGAAAGAGTACCTGCGCCAGACCGAACTCGCGCGCAAGCATTTCGTGTCGGAAGTGCAGCTCGACGAGCGTCGCCATGCACTGGATATCGCGCGCCAGCAGGTCGCGGTCGTGCAACAGGATATCCAGCGCGTGGCTGCCAGCCTGAATCACCAGCCCGATGCGCCACTGGAACAGTACCCGGCCTGGCAGGAAGCGGCTGCCGGGCTCGCACAGGCGCAGATCAACCTCGACCGCACGACCGTCTATGCGCCATTTGATGGCGTGGTCAGCAATGTGCCGAAACCGGGCCAACACCTGAATGCCGGCAGCCCGGCACTGGCACTGGTGGCCGGCCATGACCTGTGGATCGAGGCGAATTTCAACGAGACGGAGCTGACGCATGTGCGCCCCGGCCAGGCGGCAGAGATCCGCATCGACATGTACCCCGACATGCGCTGGCAAGGTACCGTCACCAGCATCAGCCCGGCCAGCGGGGCGGAATTCTCGATCCTGCCGCCGCAGAATGCCTCCGGCAACTGGGTGAAGGTCGTGCAGCGCATCCCGGTGCGCATCGCCTTGCAAGTACAGCCGGATGCGCCGCCATTGCGCGCCGGCATGAGCACACAGGTCACGATCGACACCGGCAAATCCCGCCTGCAACGAATGGGTGGCGAGGGCTAGGCCGTGGATTTTGTGGCACGCCTGTCACCGCAGGCGAGGCAGGCACTGCTCGCGGCAGCGGTGATGCTGGCGGCGATCATCCAGATCCTCGACACGACGATTGCCAATGTCGCGCTGCCGCACATGCAGGGCACGTTGTCGGCGACGCAAGACCAGATCGCCTGGGTGCTGACCTCCTACATCATCACGGCAGCGATCGTGATGCCGATGACGGGTTACATCGCCGGCCGTTTCGGCCGCAAGCGCATGCTGGTGTGGTCGGTGGCAGGCTTCACGATTGCATCGGGCCTTTGCGGCGCGGCGCAATCGCTGGAAGAAGCCGTGCTGGCGCGCATGCTGCAAGGTATTTTCGGGGCGAGCCTGGTGCCGGTGTCGCAGTCTGTGTTGCTCGACACGTTTCCGCGCGAACAGCATGCGAAGGCGATGTCGCTGTGGGGGATCGGCGTGATGGTGGCGCCGATCATGGGGCCGACCATCGGCGGCTGGCTCACCGAATACTACAGCTGGCGCTGGGTGTTCTACATCAACCTGCCGTTTGGCATCCTGTCGCTGCTTGGTGTCATCGCGCTGGTTGATGAATCGAAAATCGACCGCGAGCGCCGTTTTGATGTATTCGGATTCCTGCTGCTTGGCATCAGCATCGGTGCTCTGCAGCTGATGCTCGACCGCGGCAAGTCGCTGTACTGGTTCGAGTCGAAGGAGATCATCGCCGAGGCGGTGATCTCCGCCTTGTTTTTCTACCTGTTTGTCGTGCACATGTTCACGCACAAGCGGCCGTTCATCGAGCCAGGCCTGTTCCGCGACAGGAATTTCTGTGTCGGCCTGGTGCTGATCTTTTTCGTCGGCGTGGTGTTGCTGGCCACGTTGGCGCTGTTGCCGCCGTTCCTGCAGAGCCTGATGGGTTACTCGGTGTTCGACGCGGGCCTGATCCTCGCGCCGCGCGGGGCCGGCACAATGGCGGGCATGATAATCGCCACAAGGCTCATGGGGCGCATGGACCCGCGTTCGATCATCGTGCTGGGCGGTGTCTGCACCAGCCTGTCGCTGTGGATCATGACCGGCTTCACGGTGGATGTCAGCGAAGCGACAATCACCTGGACCGGTGTGCTGCAGGGCATGGGTCTCGGTTTCATTTTCGTGCCGCTATCGACGATCGCCTTCCTCACGCTGGATCCGCTGCTGCGCACGGAAGGCTCGGCGATCTACAGCCTGGTGCGCAACATCGGCAGTGGTATCGGCATCTCGATTGTCGTCACCGAGCTCGCGGACAATATCCAGCGCAACCACGCCATACTCACCGAGCACATCACGCCGTTCAATCACTTGCTGGAACAGGGCGTGCTGCCGCAGGTATGGAACACGCAGTCAACGCAGGGCCTGGCAGCGCTCGATGGCATGGTGCTGAAGCAGGCCGTCGAGATGGCCTACATCCAGGATTTCCACCTGATCATGTGGATGACGCTGATCATCGTGCCGCTGGCGCTGGTGATGAAAAATCCCGGCCCGCTGGAAATCAAGCCGCCGCCACAAGACGTGATGGCGGACTAGCGGTTCAGCGCAAGCCGAGCCGGCGCCGGGCAATCAGCCACAGCATTTTGCTGCCGGTTTTCAGGATCGCCAGTTTGCTGCCGGAATGCTTCGACACATCGCCGATGCGCGGGCGGTAGGTCACGGGGATCTCGATGATCTTGCGCTCGGCGCGCAGCACTTCCACCATCATTTCCGGTGAGAACTCCGGCCCCTTGCCGGACAGGTTGCTGCGGATCGTCAGGTAGGTGTCGCGCCAGATCGCCCGATAGGTGCAGCCGAGGTCAGTGAAGCGCGGCTCCTGGCTGATCCAGAGGAATTGCAGCACTTTTGCCGCGAGCACATTGCCCCAGCGCAGGAAGGCGTCCATGTTGGCGCCCTGCTCGATCATCTGCTTGGTGGTGCGCGTGCCGATGACCATGTCGGCATCGCGCATGTAGGCGAGGATTTTCGGCAGGTCATCGGCGGTGAACGAGGCGTCGCCTTCCATCAGCACCAGGATGTCCCCGGTCGCGGCGTCGAGTGCGCAGCGCAGTGCCTCGCCATAGCCGGCAAACCGCTGTGAAATCACTTTCGCGCCTTTTTCGCGCGCTATGTCGCCGGTGCCATCGGGCGAATTGTTTTCCGCGACGACAATCTCGTGCACCTTGTCGGCAAAATCCTCGATGACATGGCCGATCGCGGCTGCCTCGTTGTAGGCCGGGATGACCAGGCTGACCTTGTACTCGTCGAAGTGGATTTTCCGGTAGAGGTTCATCGCACTGATGTAGTCTTCCGGGTAATTGATGTTGCGGTAGCCGCCCTTCAACAGTGCCGGGCGCACGTCAGCACCGTTGCGCACCAGCTGGTCGATGACGTCAGTCAGCTCGATGCGGCCGGTCTTGCGCGACGGTGTGGTTTTCTCGATCGCATCGAAAATGCTGGGAGAAAAAACGTAAGTGCCGCAGCCCAGGAAATGCGTGGTGACGACATCCGGTTTCTCGACCAGCGAGGTGATGCGTTCGCCCTCGACCGTGACGGCGTAGTTCTTGCGGATCAGCGTAGTGTCGCCAGTCAGTTTGATGCCGCACACCGCGTCGATGGGCTGGTTGGCATAGCGCAGCAACTGCTGGTGGTTGCTGCCGAGGTACAGTTCGTCGCCGAGGATGACCGGGAAGTTGCCGTGGATGCGGTCGCGCACCAGCAGCAGACCGCGTGCCAGGCCGGCGCCGATGTCCTCACATTCCACGTATTCGATGCGCACGCCGAGCGCGCTGCCGTCGCCGAAGGCGCGGCGCACCTGGTCGCCGTGGTGGCCGATGATGATGAAGATCGTCCGCACGCCGAGCTGGTCGCGCAGGATGGTGATGTTGCGTTGCAGCAGTGACTTGCCGCCCACTTCGAGCAGGGTCTTGGGCGTGTGCTGCGTGTAGGGGTAGAGCCGCAGTCCTGCGCCCGCTACCGGGATGACGCCAACCTCGAACATCAGTCATCTCTGCGTTGTTGTATGCAGCGGGCAATCTAGCAGGCAAGCCGGCCGGCAAGCAATTGCCGCGTGTGGCGCCACTGCACTGAAACGGCGATAATGCCCGGCTTGACCGCCAGTCCGTTGCCGGAAGAATCCCGCTTTATGAAACAGCAACTTGCCGATCTGATTCATGCCGCCCTGTGCCGTTTGCAGGCCGCCGGGGTGCTGTCCGCCGAGGCATTGCCGCCCGTGCAGATCGACAACACCAAAGACAAGGCCCATGGCGACCTCGCCACCAATATCGCCATGGTGTTGGCCAGGAAGGCCGGCAAGCCGCCGCGTGAGCTGGCCCAGGCCATCGTGGCGGCCTTGCCCGGCAACGAACTGGTCGACAGGGCCGAGATCGCCGGTCCCGGTTTCATCAACGTGTTCCTGGCTCGCCATGCCCAGACTGCTGTAGTGGGCCGCATCCTGTGGGAAAAAGACGGCTTCGGCCGCAGTGACAGCGGCGCCGGGCAGAAAGTGCAGGTCGAGTTTGTCTCTGCCAACCCGACCGGCCCGCTGCATGTCGGCCACGGCCGCGGCGCGGCGATCGGCGATTGCCTGTGCCGCCTGCTGGCAGCCACCGGCTGGGATGTCACGCGCGAGTTCTACTACAACGATGCCGGCGCGCAGATCGGCAACCTGGCGCGGTCAGTGCAGGCGCGTGCGCTCGGCCTCGGCCCCGATGACCACGGCTGGCCGGAAGACGGCTATCGCGGCGACTACATCGCCGATGTTGCTGCCGCCTACCTGGCCGGCGAGACAATCAATGCCGATGACCAGCATGTCACCGGCGCGAAAGACCCGCATGATATCGAGGCGATCCGCCATTTCGCCGTGGCTTGCCTGCGCCGGGAACAGGATCTCGACCTGAAAGCCTTTGACGTGCATTTCGATGTGTTCTTCCTCGAGTCGTCGCTGTATACCGAGGGCAAGGTCGAGGCAGCCGTGGAGCAGCTGGTGGCCAACGGCCATACCTACGAGCACGACGGTGCGCTGTGGCTGAAGACCACCGCTTTCGGCGATGACAAGGATCGCGTCATGCGCAAGACCGAGGGCGGCTACACCTATTTCGTGCCCGACGTTGCCTATCACCTGAACAAGTGGCAGCGCGGCTTCACGCGCGTCATCAACGAGCAGGGCGCCGACCATCACTCCACCATTACCCGTGTTCGCGCAGGCCTGCAGGCCCTGCAGGTGGGCATCCCCGAGGGCTGGCCCGATTACGTGCTGCACCAGATGGTGACGGTCATGAAAGGCGGCGAGGAAGTGAAGATCTCCAAGCGCGCCGGTTCCTATGTCACGCTGCGCGACCTTATCGACTGGTGCGGCCGCGATGCGACCCGCTACTTCCTGGTGTCGCGCGCGGCGACGTCACAGCTGGTGTTCGATGTTGACCTCGCTGTGGCGAAGAACAATGACAACCCCGTCTATTACATCCAGTACGCCCACGCCCGCGTGTGCAGCGTATTGCGCCAGGCAGATGAAAAAGGCCTGCCTTGGTGCGAGGCGACGGGCCTGGCCAGCCTTGACACCCTCACTGCTGCGCACGAAACCGAGTTGCTGAACCTGCTGGCCCGCTACCCGGAAACCGTGGCGACGGCGGCGCGCGACCTCGCGCCACATATTGTGGCGCAATACCTGCGTGAACTTGCCGCAGGCCTGCATACTTGGTACAACGCTGAACAGTTCCTCGTCGAGGATGCCGCGTTGCGCAATGCCCGGCTGGCACTGGCCGTCGCCACACGCCACGTATTGTGCAATGGTCTGGCGTTGCTGGGCGTCAGTGCACCCGAGAGCATGTAACTGCCAGGAAGCCACGTACTGCATGAGCCACGATTTCGCCAGAAGCCAGCGCATGAAGAAGGAGTCTTCCGGGCGCAAGAAGCCGGCGCCGCGCAAGAGCGCCGGCGTGCCCTCGTGGGTGTGGGTACTGGTCGGCACGCTGGTCGGCTGCTTCATCATGTTCCTCGTCTACCTGTCCGGCCTGGCGCCCCAGCAGCCCAATCTCAAGGCAGCGCAACAGTCGTCACAGGCCGGCACCGCTGCGCCGGCAAGCACTACTGCCGAGCCACCGGCACCGCCCAAACGGGTCAGCCCGGTATTCGAGTTCTACACCAAGCTGCCGGAAGGCGGCCAGCCCGTCACTGACCTGCCGCCGGCCGGGCAGCCGGTTGCGACCTCGCCTGCCCCCGCCGAAGCGCCACAGCCTGCGGCGGCCAACCAGGACCCTATCCAGCAGTTGTTGGCCGAGCAGGCGGCAGCGGCAGCCACGCCGGCGGCGCCCGCTGCTCCCGGGCCAGAGCCTGTTGCCAAGTCCGAAACAGCCAGGCCGGAGGTCGCCAAGCCCGAGGCCGCGAAGCCGGAGCCGGCCAAACCGGCCGTCAAAGGACGCTACTTGCAGGTCGGCGCCTTCCGCAACAAGGCCGAGGTTGACAAGCTGCGGGCGAAAATCTCGTTGCTCGGCCTCAACCCGTCGGTGCAGAGCACCACCAATGCCAAGGGCGAGACCTTGCAGAAAGTCCTGGTCGGCCCGTTCAGTTCGGCCGAGTCCATGGATGACGCGAAGATCATCCTCGGCGGCAATGGCATCAGCGCCATCCCCGTCCGCTAGTGCCTGCTGCCATGGCGTCGCCCAACCCCGCCAGGCACGTCCTTTTTTCGCTGTTTGCCTTGTTGCTGGTGCTGGTCCTGCTCGAAGGGGCAGGGGGCTGGCTGCTGTCGCGCCAGCCGGCCTTGGCTGCTACCCGGGAGCTGCTGCTGGGTGAGCGTTTGCCTGAAACCGATGTGAATGCCACGCCGCAGGCCTACCTGCTCTACATTCCCACACCGGGATTTACCAGCCACGGTTTCCAGCAGAACAACAGCCAGGGCTACCGGGGGCCGGCCATTCCCGTGCAGCGCACCCCCGGTGGCTTCCGCGTCTTGTTCCTGGGCGGATCGACTACCTATGGCGAAGGTGTCCATGACCCGGCTGCGAGCTACCCGGCCCGGCTGGGTGAACTGTTGCAGGCCGATCCCGCGCTGGCCGGGAGACAGGTGGAGATCCTCAATGCCGGCCTGCGTTGGGGCACGACGGCGGAAATCCTGATCCACTACCTGCTCAAGTTCCGCTATTACCGACCGGACCTGGTCGTGATCAACCCTGGTGGCAATGATCCGGTGGCGTACACCACACCCGCTTACCAGCCCGACTACAGCCACTGGCGCAAGCCGCCGCGCATGATCGAGCCATTGCCGCACCAGTCCCGCTGGCTGTTGCGTTCGCGGTTGGCCAGCCTGCTCGTGGTACTGCTGTTCTACCCGGACGTGGCGGCCGGCACCACGTTCGTGCACGGCAGCGAACAGACGCCTGCCCGCTGGTTCACGCCGCGCCAGTCCGGTCGCCTACAGCTCGATGAGCAGGCGTTCTACAACAACCTGTCGACCGTGGTACGCGAAATCCGCCGCGACGGTGCGCAGGTGCTGCTGTTGTCCTACCAGGGCAACCCCTTCGATGTGGCAGACCAGGAAGCCTGGCGCCGTTACTACGACCACGAGGAGCGCGTGTTGCAACAGGTGGCGGCCGAGCAGGGCGTGCTGTTTGCCCCTTTCCCGCTAGCCAGGATGCCCGAGGCGCTGTGGGTGGATCCCTCCCACCTCGGTGCCGCCGGCGAACAGGCCAAGGCGCAGTATGTACACGAGCAGTTGCAGCCATTGCTGCCGGCGCTGCTATCGGCACAGCCGCCATCCGCGCCACCGGCGCCAGCCGGGCTGGAACTGGTACTGCCCGGCCAGTGAGTCGCTGGTCTTGAAACCGGCGGATCTGACCATAGATTGCCAGGCCAGCCCCAAGATTCAGGTGTCCCTTGGAACAGTATCACGGCACGACCATCCTCTCAGTGCGCCGGCAGGGCCGCGTCGTCATCGGCGGCGATGGGCAGGTGTCGATGGGTAATACCATCATGAAAGGCAATGCGCGCAAGGTGCGCCGCCTGTACCACGACAAGGTGCTGGCCGGTTTTGCCGGTGGCACGGCCGATGCCTTCACGCTGTTCGAGCGTTTCGAGGCCAAGCTGGAGAAATACCAGGGCCACCTGGTGCGCGCCGCCGTGGAGCTGGCGAAGGACTGGCGCACTGACCGCGCCTTGCGCCGGCTTGAGGCCCTGCTGATTGTGGCCGACAAGACCAGTTCACTGATCATCACTGGCAATGGCGATGTCATCGAACAGGAAGATGACCTGCTGGCGATCGGCTCCGGCGGTTCGTTCGCCCAGGCCGCCGCGACGGCGCTGCTGCACAACACCGACCTGCCAGCCCGCGACATCGTGGAAAAGGCGCTGTCGATTGCAGCCGACATCTGTATCTACACCAACCATAACCGCACCATCGAAGAACTGGAGTGCGACTGATGTTGCCCGATACCTCACCGGCGGGCATGACCCCGCGCGAAATCGTCAGCGAACTGGACAGGCACATCATCGGCCAGCATGAGGCCAAGCGTGCGGTGGCGATTGCCTTGCGCAACCGCTGGCGCCGCATGCAGCTGGGCGAATCGCTGCGCAACGAGGTGACGCCGAAGAATATCCTGATGATCGGGCCGACCGGCGTCGGCAAGACCGAGATCGCACGCCGCCTCGCCAGGCTGGCGGACGCGCCGTTCATCAAGGTCGAGGCGACCAAGTTCACCGAAGTGGGTTACGTCGGGCGCGATGTCGAATCGATCGTGCGCGACCTGATCGAGATGTCGCTCAAGCTGCACCGCGAGCGCGCGATGGAAAAAGTGCAGGTGCGGGCGCAGGACGCCGCCGAGGACCGCGTGCTCGATGCGCTGTTGCCGGCACCGCGCGGCATCGACGCCAGCGAGAAGGAAACCTCGACCCGCCAGCTGTTCCGTAAGAAATTGCGCGAGGGCGAGCTCGATGACAAGGAAATCGAGATCGAGATGGCTGCCGCCCCGGTCGGTGTCGAGATCATGGCACCGCCTGGCATGGAGGAGATGACCAGCCAGCTGCAGAACATGTTTTCCAGCCTGTCGGCTGACCGCAAGCGCCTGCGCAAGCTGACGGTAAAAGCCGCGATGAAACAGCTGCAGGACGAGGAAGCCGCGCGCCTGGTCAATGAAGAGGAAATCCGCGCGCAGGCTATCCGCGCCGCCGAGCAGAATGGCATTGTCTTCATTGACGAGATCGACAAGGTCTGCCGCCGTGGCGAGACCAGCGGGGCTGATGTGTCGCGTGAAGGTGTGCAGCGCGACCTGTTGCCGCTGATCGAGGGCTGCACCGTCAGCACCAAGTACGGCATGATCAAGACCGACCACATCCTGTTCATTGCGTCCGGTGCTTTCCACCTGGCCAAGCCGTCCGACCTGATTCCCGAATTGCAGGGGCGCCTGCCGATCCGCGTCGAGTTGTCTGCGCTCACACCGGATGATTTCGAGCGCATCCTGCAGGAACCGAATGCGTCGCTGACGGAGCAGTACCGCGAGTTACTGAAGACAGAAGGCCTGTCGGTAACGTTTGCCGCTGACGGTATCCGCCGCATTGCCGAAATCGCCTGGCAGGTCAATGACAAGACCGAGAATATCGGTGCCCGCCGGCTGCACACTGTGCTGGAGCGCCTGCTCGAAGACGTGTCATTCGCCGCCTGTGACCTCGCGGCGGAACACCAGTCTGTCACGATTGATGCCGCTTATGTCGAGCAGCACCTCGGGGCGCTGTCGCGGGATGAGGACCTCAGCCGCTACATCCTCTGAGTTAATGAGCATAAAAAAACCGGGTCTGGCCCGGTTTTTTTATGGCGTGTTTCTTGCGGGAAATTCACGCTTTCGTGGCAGCTGCCATCGTGCTGTCGAAATCCCAGTAGGCGCGCAGGTTGGTCACCTTGCCTTCCGCGTTGACGTGGTAGATGAACACGCCCTTGGCCTCGATGTTCATGCCGCCCA
>CALMIC010000035.1 GCA_937864065.1 uncultured Cellvibrionales bacterium
ATTTCCCCGGCTGGCCGCTTCGGGGTCTACGAGAGTGATGCGAACAATCTTGTTGCCGCCCCTCTCACAGACAACGTCACCGATATCTACATTTATGACCGCAAGCTATTCACGACGTACCAGCTGAGTGGTGTGCTGGGTGCTGCGTCACCGACGGGCGGTTTTGCTGTGGCTTCCGAGGCAGACGGCAGCAGCACTGTGCCTTCGATTACCGGTGGCGGCAAGAGCAAAACCAAGAGCTATATGATTGCCTTTGAATCACGCGCCACGAACCTGGATAGCATTCCCGGGGGTGATACTAATAATGACCGTGATATCTTCGTGCTGGAATTTGCGGCAGTTGATGTGAAGGATGCCAACTCGGCCTACGAAATCAAGTCAGTTCAGCGTGTCAGTGCGCCGATTGATGCCGCAACCGGTTTGCCAAGCGGTGAGGCTTCATTTGAGCTGAATGGTGGTGCAGCAAACAGCCGTGCACCAGTCATTGCCGGCACCAACCTCGCGTATACGGTGGCTTTCCGTTCGACGGCAGATAACCTGCTGGCGGTAGATCCGCTGTATCCGTACTGGAATGAGGATAGCAATTTCACAGGCAACGGTACTGGAGAAGATATTTATGTCTACAACAGTAAGACGCGACTGTTCACACGTGCCAATGTCGATCCGGCTGGCCAGCAGGGCACGCGCAATGCCACTAACCCGGCTATTGCGCCCGATGGCAAGGCGATCGGTTTCGATACCGATGATACCTACCTGACGCCGGTGTACACGATGGGTAGCGACCAGGTGTATATCTTCAAGCCGTGAAACCGGTTGTGACGTACCAAAAAAAACGCCCCGATATCGGGGCGTTTTTTTTTTGCTCTTGCGTCAGGAGATGCTCAGATCTTGCCGACCAGATCCAGTGAGGGCTTCAGGGTTTTCTCGCCTTCTTTCCACTTCGCCGGGCACACTTCGCCGTCGTGGGTGGCAACGTACTGGGCAGCTTTCACCTTGCGCAGCAGTTCGCTAGCGTCACGGCCGATGCCGAGGTCGTGGATTTCACAGACCTTGATCACGCCATCCGGGTTGATCACGAAGGTGCCGCGCAGTGCGAGGCCAGCCTCTTCAATCATGACACCGAAGTTGCGGGTGATAGCACCGGTCGGGTCGCCGATCATCGGGTACTGGATCTTCTTGATGGTGTCAGACGCATCGTGCCACGCCTTGTGGGTGAAGTGGGTGTCGGTGGACACGGAGTAGACTTCCACGCCGATTTTCTGGAATTCGGCATAGGTGTCGGCCAGGTCACCCAGTTCGGTCGGGCAGACGAAGGTGAAGTCAGCCGGGTAGAAGCACACGACAGACCACTTGCCTTTCAGGTCTGCATCGGTCACTTCAACAAACTTGCCGTTGTGGTAGGCAGTGGCCTTGAATGGTTTGACAGTGGTATTGATCAGAGAGCTCATCGCATTACTCCTTGTTGGTTCACCGAGGGTGAGGTGGGTTTGGAAGCGCCACTATAAGCAGCTTCTGTGACAATTCAAAATGGATTGTTTTTATGATTTCGATAGTTTTTGGCTATCGAATGAGCTAGGTCAGCGGAACTGCCGCCTGGTCTGCTCCCTGCTGCGTTCGCTTTTCTTTAATAGCACATAAACGGCACCGCTGCCGCCGTGCTGGGGTTGGGCGCTGGCATAGGCCTGGACGGCGTCCAGGGCCTTCAGCCAGTGGGCCACGCAGTTCTTGAGCCGTGCCGGGGTCTCCGAGCGTTCGCCCTTGCCGTGCAGCACCAGCACCGTGCGCAGGTCATTGGCCAGGCAGTCGTGGATGAACTGGAACAGGGCCGTGCGGGCCTGCTCCACGGTCATCCGGTGCAGGTCCAGTCGCGATTCCAGTGCATAGCCGCCCTGTTTGAGCTTGCGGAACACGCCGTACTGCACGCCATCGCGGCGAAATTCGAGCGGGTCATAGGGCCCGAACTGCATAGGCACTTCGGTGGACAGCGGGTTCGGGTCGAGGCGGGGATCCAGTGCCGCAGCGGCACGGCGGCGCTGCAGGCTGCCGGGGTCATCTTGCTCACGCCGGCTTTCTGCGCGCGCGGGCTGTTTCAGTGGCACAGCACCGGCAGCCGCAATGCGGAACAACGCAAGAGCTTCTTCATCAGTCGGGCGTGTCATGCATTTATGGTATCCGCTATGATCGCTGCGCGCGACTGGCCAGAAGGAGGCCCCCATGTCTGACGAGCGTTACGAAACCGCCAAGGTTGGCCTGGACTATTTCAAGAATGCACCCTACCTGTTCCGCTCTTCGGTCAACATCCGCTGCACGCCGCAACAGCTGTTTGCCAGTTTCGAGGATGCGAATGCCTGGCCTGCCTGGGCCATGCCGATCACGCACGTGGAGTGGACTTCACCGCAGCCGTTTGGTGTGGGGACGACGCGCAATGTCACGATGCTCGGCAACCTGGTCGGTTACGAGGAGTTCCTGCTGTGGCAGCCCTGCACCGAGATGGCTTTCCGTTTCAACCAGGTCAACCGCAAGGATGTGCTGGTGTCTTTCGGCGAACATTACCTGGTCACGGATCTCGGCAATGGCACGGTCAACCTGGTCTGGACTGTCGGTATGGAGCCGGCAGGCCCGGGTGCGTGGTTCATGAAAATCTCGCGTCCGCTGGTGGCCTGGGGCCTGCAGTGGACGCTGGGCGGCCTGAAGAAATACATGGAAGCACACGGCAGCAAATACCGCTGAAGTACTATGGCTCCCGGTTGAGTATCTCGCCCAGGTGATCCGCCAGTCGTGCCTGGCCGTATGGTGTGTAATGCGTGTCCAGCCACAGGTCAGTGCGAGGGAACAGCCGGCTATGGACAAAGGAATGTGCAATGCCGTCTTGCTGCAGGCGCCCGGCCAACTGCTGGATCATCATCGTCGGCTTCCCGTCGGTGTTGATGGTCATCAGGAATACCACCTGGAAGCCCATATTGCGTGACTGGCAATAATCGCGGATTTTCTGCAGCAGTTTTTCCGCCACCATGATCGAGTGCTGGTCGGTGTCTGTCAGGGTCACGGGGCCGACCTCGACAGGATCCGGGTCTGCAGTCAGGTTGAACAGGATCTTGCCGAGGCTGTCCAGGGCCAGGTTGAACAACTGGCTTCTCTGCAGCAGTGGCCGCTCGGTTGGCATGTCGGTGATGGAAACCGGTGGCAGCTGGTTCTGTGGCACCGGGACATTCTGCAGCTGCAGCTCACCTTGTTCATCGAGGTGGAACAAGGGCTTTGGGTACATGCCACTACCCAGGCTAGCCACAACATCGTCGAAGTCGTTCAGGTAGAACAAGACAACGGCCTGCTCATACTGGAATGTCGGGTGCTCATCCATGAAGCGTTGCATGGCGAGGTATTGCTGGTCCGTGCCATAACCCGGTATGGCCAGGCTGTAGGCATTGAAATCTTCATGTTTGCGGTTGAAGACAGCAGTTGCGGTTTCGTCATCCTCGACGCCCCAGCCCCAGCCGTAGGAATCCCCCAGCAGCAGGATGTTTTTCTTACCGGGAACGTAAGCTGGTGAGAGGTTGCGGTAGCCCAGGTTGTCATGGCTGACGCTGACAATGAAATCCTTGCTGATGTAAGCCGAGCTTGCGTTGGGGGATCCCTTCCAGCCCAGCAGTTCGTCATAGATGAATAACTGGTTGCGGATGGCGGGTCGTTTGCCGACACCATAGTCCGGGCTCGGCATCCACGTGCGCACTGCCCATTCACCCAGCAACAAGCTACAGGCCACGGATGCAAGCAGGATGCCGATGTTGGTCAGTAATGTGCCAGGAAATTTCATGCGCGGATTTTTCATTGCTTATTGAAAGTGAATTGTTCGATGTGCCTGGCGAGCAGTGCCTGTCCATAAGGCGAGTAATGGGCATCTAGCCAGAGATCAGTATTGGGTAATCTCCGGCTCCTGAAAGTGGAGTGCTGTATACCCTGTGCAGTGGTCGTTCTGCCAGTAGCTTTACCGCAGCAAGGTTTTCATCCTGTGTGTCATGTGTCTGCAGGATGACTACATGGAAAAACATACCTCGTTGCCGGCAATCCTCTTCGACGGCTGCCAGCAAACTGGTGGTCAGCTCGATTTTTCGCAAAGTTTCAGGCGAAGGTCCGACATTTTTGGCAGTCAGATCCTTTTCTTCGAACTGTGCTGCCAGGCCCGGAAGCTTTTGAAAAACGAAGTTGAGTAGCTGTATGCGGCTAGTCCAGTCATTCGGCTCGGGTATGAAATTCACCGGGATATCTTGCGGTACTGCCTTGTGTGGCACCGGTACATTGGTCAGCTGTAAGCCTGAGTCTGTCAGTACGAATGCGGGTTTCGGATAGCCATACCTTTCGGTGGCAGCATTGTCTCCGAAGTCATTGAAATAGAAGAGCAGGATGGCACCCCGGTAACGGTATGCGGGATGTTGTGCGAGATGTTGCTGCATACTGAGCCATGCCTGGTCTGTGCCGTAGCCGGCAATGCCGAGGCTGTAAAGGTTTGCATCGGGATGCCTGTGGTTGAATACCGCTGCTGCGGTTTCGTTGTCCTCCACTCCCCAGCCCCAGGCGTAGGAATCGCCAAGCAGCAAGTAGTTGTCCTTCCCGGGCACATACGGCGGTGAGATGTTGCGATAGCCGGCGGCGTCGTGGCTGACGGTGATGCGGAAATCCTTGCTGTAATACGGTGTGGAGAGGTTGCTAACGCCTTTCCAACCCAGTTGCCGGTCGTATTCGAACAGGTTGCTGTAGAAAGCCGGGCGGATACCGCCGCCGTAGTCCGGACAAGGGCTGAACGCGCGCACCAGTCCCTCGCCTGCCAGCAGGGCAAACACAAGTCCCAGTAGTCCGGCCAGTAGGTTACCTCCGGCTGCAGCGAGATAGCTTGGTGATCCTGGCACCGGGAATGTCCCTTTGTAATCGGTTGCGGGCTAGTGTAGCGACCTGTCGCTGTTTTTGCTGGCGCCGAACAGGCGCAAGGCATTGGCGGTCACCAGCAGGGAACTGGCCGCCATGCCAAGTGCTGCCAGTACCGGTGGCAACAAACCGGCTGCGGCCACCGGCAGTATGCTGATGTTGTAGAGCAGTGCCCAAGCCAGGTTCTGGCGTGCGATGCGACGGGTGCGCAGGGCGACCAGCTGCAGGGTGAGCAAGTCGGCCAGCCGGTTGTCGAGCAGCAGCACATCCGCAGCGAGCTGGGCAGTGTGACTGGCTTCCGCCATCGCTATCGATACATCGGCATGGGCGAGTACAGGACCATCGTTGATGCCGTCGCCCACCATGGCCACGACGCCGTGTTGTTGTTTCAGGCTGTCGAGCAATTCGACCTTGCGCGCCGGAGAGCAATTGCGATGCACGTCAGCGATGCCGAGTGTGCTGGCAATGGCGTCGACGGCGCCGGAGTGGTCGCCGGAGACAATCGCGCAATGCAGGCCCTGTGCTTGCAGGGCACGGATGCAGTCTGCGGCGTCACTGCGCAAGGTGTCGTCCAGCGTGAAGCGGGCCAGCACACGGCCTTCGCTGGCAAGGCTGATGGCGAGTCCAGGACTCTGTTCCGCATCCGCTGGCAGCGCATCGCCGCACCACGCTGGCTTGCCGATGCGATAGCGGCGCCCGTCGATTGTGCCCTCGATGCCACTATGCAGCACATGCTGCACTTCACTGGCAGCGGGCAGATCGGTGTCGCTGTGTGCAAAGGCGCTGGCAACCGGGTGGCTGGAACTTTTTTCCAGCGCTGCCGCGATGGCCAGGCAGCGTTCTGCCGGTTCTGTTGCCAGCGTCTCGGTGTGCAACAGCTGCATGCGACCGCGTGTCAGTGTGCCGGTCTTGTCAAAAGCCATTGCCCTGATGCATGGCAGCATGTGCAGCACCTGTTTGCCAGTGACGAGGATGCCCCGTTGGCGCAAGTGCAGTGTCGCGGCGGTCAGCGCTGCAGGAATCGCGAGAGACAAGGCGCAAGGGCAGCTCGCGACCAGTACGGCAAGGAAAGCCGGCAGTGCCTGCGTCGGGTCGCGCCACAGCCAGAAGGCTGCACTGGCGCAGGCCGCCAGCAGTACCAGCGGCGTGAACCATTGCGCCATGCGATCATACACAGTGCGGCCGGATTTCTGTTGCAGTGCCTGTTCCATCCGGCGATGCAGGCGGGCGATGTGGCTGGATTCGTTCCAACCTGTGGCGCGCAGCAGCAGGGAACCCTGGGGCAGCTGTGTACCTGCCATCGCCTGGTCGCCAGCCTGCTTGTCGACGGGCAGGAATTCTCCGGTGATGGCAGATTGTTCGACCGTGGCCGCTCCATCGAGTACC
>CALMIC010000036.1 GCA_937864065.1 uncultured Cellvibrionales bacterium
TCGGCATCCTGTCGCTGCTTGGTGTGATCGCGCTGGTTGATGAATCGAAAATCGATCGCGAGCGCCGCTTCGATGTTTTCGGTTTCCTGTTGCTAGGCATCAGCATCGGCGCGTTGCAGCTGATGCTGGACCGCGGCAAGTCGCTGTACTGGTTCGAGTCGAAGGAAATCATTGCCGAGGCGGTCATCTCCGCACTGTTTTTCTACATGTTTGTTGTGCACATGTTTACCCACCAGCGGCCGTTCATCGAGCCTGGCTTGTTCAAGGATCGCAATTTCTGTGTCGGCCTGGTGCTGATATTTTTTGTCGGTGTGGTGCTGCTCGCGACACTGGCGCTGTTGCCGCCGTTCCTGCAGGGCCTGATGGGCTATTCGGTATTTGATGCCGGACTGATCCTCGCACCGCGCGGCGCCGGCACGATGGCCGGCATGATCATCGCGACAAAACTGATGGGGCGTGTCGATCCGCGCGGCATCATTGCGTTCGGTGGTGTCTGCACCACGTTTTCATTGTGGCTGATGACGCATTTCACGGTCGATATCAGCGAATCAACGATCACGTGGACCGGTGTGGTGCAGGGCATGGGCCTCGGGTTCATGTTCGTGCCGCTGTCGACCATTGCCTTCCTGACACTGGATCCGGCGCTGCGCACCGAGGGCTCGGCGATCTACAGTCTCGTGCGCAATATCGGCAGCGGTATCGGTATCTCGGTGGTGGTCACGGCGCTGGCGGACAACGTGCAGCGCCATCACGCTGTGCTGACTGAACACATCACACCGTTCAACCATCTGCTGGAACGCGGCCTGTTGCCGCAGATATGGAATACGCACACGGTGCAAGGGTTGGCGGCGCTGGATGGCGAGCTGTTGAAGCAGGCGGCACAGATGGCCTACCTGCAGGATTTCCACATGATCATGTGGATGACGCTGATCATCGTGCCGCTGGCATTGTTCATGAAAAACCCGGGGCCGCTGGAAGTGAAACCGACGCAGCACGAAGTGATGGGGGATTAACCGGTTTCAATGCGCTTGCTGGTGCTCCCTTGTGCTGCTGCCCAGGTACAGTGCATCCAGTGGCCGGATATTGTTATCCAGGATAGTTGCCGTGAAATTGGCGCCGGTTGTATCGGCACCTTCCAGAATAGTGTTTTCAAGGTTGGCGCCAGTCAGGTTTGCCCCGACAAGACTGGCTCCCAGCAGCGTGGCATACGACAGGTCAAGACCGGAAAGATCCATGTTGTCGAGGGTTGCATATGCCAGGTATGCAGTAGGCCCGAGCAAGGTCAGTGACCGGCATTCCCATCCCGGGGGTGGTATGGCAGGGCAGGCGATCAGGTTGGTTCCACGAATCTGTGCACCAGCTTCAAGATTTATAACGGCAAGGTTGACGCCGGTAAGGTTCGAGCCTGATAAATGGATGGGGCTTCCGGTGATATTGGTCAGGTTTGCGTAAGATAAATTTGTGTTGGTGAAATCGGATGCATAGGTATCAGACAAATCGGCAAAGCTCAGGTTGGCGTTTTGCACATTGGCAGAAAAATGCGGGTTGCCTGCAAGGTTGCTATGGCTCAGGTTCGCGTAAGACAGGTTGGTGTATCTCAGTATGACTTCCCGGAGATCGCGGTAAGAAAGATCTATCCCAGTCAAATCGGCATCTGCAAGATCGGCAGTTGGCCCGATCAATGTGTTGTTGAAAATGCAGTCCCATGATGCAGGTAGCCCACTTGGGCATTGCGACAGGGCAACGGCATGGATATACGAGAGCGACATGGTAGACATATCGACCTGTTGCAGATTTGCGCCATCAAGATTGACGGACGACAGTGTGAAGCCTGGGCCAAACAGGGCGTTGTTCTCACAATGCCAGGCGGCATCAGGAAGTTGCGCGGGGCATGCTGCCAACTGTCCGACCTGGGAAGCACCGGCAAGATCGGCGTTGCTCATGTCTGCATTCGACAGGTTCGTGCCAGAATTGATATGGGTGTTGTGCAGTATGGCACTGGCCAGACTGGCGTCGCTCAGGTCGGTGTGATCAAGGTAAGTGTCGCTGATATCGGCACCACCGAGATCCGCCCCGGAAAAGTTTGTGTAATGGAGCGACGAATTGGCCAGGTTTGCAAGGTTGAGATTGGCACCGCCCATATCTGCAAAGGCGAGATTCAGGCCGGAAAGGGCGGCGCCGCCGAGATTTAAATAGTTGGCCAGCACCGACTGCAGCAGCCGG
>CALMIC010000037.1 GCA_937864065.1 uncultured Cellvibrionales bacterium
AGCGCGCCATCCTTCTCCACCATATAGACGGTGGAGAAATGCTCGCGGCGCTTGATCGAGGCGATGTCCTGCTCCGCCGGCAGGGCCTGGGACAGCTCGGGGTCCTTGGCCGCCTTGAGCGGGTCAAAGCTGGCGGCATCCTGGGCATCGCTGAAGGCACCTTTATCCAGGTCCACTACGCGGGCGCGGATGCGCTCGGCGAACAGCGCCTTCACCTCTTTGGCGGACATGCCCGCCTCACCCAGGCCGGCGATGGCCAGGATGCTGCGCTGCTTGTCCAGCTGGCGGTTCTCCGCCTGGGTCGGCTTGAGCGCCACGGCCGCGCCTGCGACGAATACCGAGCAGACCAGGCACACCAGCACCGCGACGGTCAGGGTACGGACGGTCGATTCCTTGTTAGCCACGGGCGATCCTCCGCTTGATGTTGGCCTGTACGACGAAGTGGTCGATCAGCGGTGCACAGAGGTTGGCGAACAGGATCGCCAGCATCATGCCTTCCGGGAAGGCCGGGTTGACCACGCGGATCAGCACGACCATCAGGCCGATCAGCGCACCGAAGATCCACTTGCCGGTATTGGTCATGGACGCCGATACCGGGTCGGTGGCCATGAAGATCATGCCGAAGGCGAAGCCGCCGACCACAAGATGCCAGTACCAGGGCATGGCAAACATCGGATTGGTGTCCGAGCCGATGCTGTTGAACAGTGTGCTGGTGGCGATCATGCCGAGCAGCACACCGGAGACGATGCGCCAGGAGGCGATCTTGGTCAGCAGCAGGAAGGCACCGCCGATGAAGATGGCCAGGGTGCTGGTCTCGCCCATGGAGCCCTGCTCCAGGCCGACGAAGGCACTCCACCAGGTCAGACCGTTGGCCATGACCTGCTCCATGCCACCGGCGGCGGCCACGGACAGTGTGGTGGCGCCGGCGTAGCCGTCCACCGAGGTCCACACCATGTCGCCGGACATGTCCGCCGGGTAGGCGAAGAACAGGAAGGCGCGGCCAACCAGGGCCGGGTTGAGGAAGTTCTTGCCGGTACCGCCGAACACTTCCTTGCCGATCACCACGCCGAAGCTGATGCCCAGGGCCACCTGCCACAGCGGGATGTCCGGCGGCAGGGTCAAGGCGAACAGCACCGAGGTGACGAAGAACCCTTCGTTGACCTCGTGACGGCGGATGGAAGCGAACAACACCTCCCAGAAACCGCCGACGATAAAGGTGGTCAGGTACACCGGCAAGAAATACGCCGCGCCCTGAATAAAGCAGTCCCACAGGCTGTTCGGGTCAAAGCCACCGAGCATGCCGATCAGGCCGAAGCGCCAACCCTCCTGGGCGGCCAGCAACTCGGGATTGCCGGTCATGATGCTGTTGGCCTGGAAACCGATGTTCCACATACCGAAGAACATCGCCGGGAAGGTGCACAGCCACACGGTGATCATGATGCGCTTCAGGTCGATGCCATCACGCACATGAGCCGTGCTTCTGGTGACGCTGCCGGGTCTGTAGAAGAAGGTGTCTACGGCCTCATAGAGGGCGTACCACTTCTCATAGCGCCCGCCCTTCTCAAAATGATGCTCGATCTTGTCGAGGAATTTACGCAGAGCCATCAATCAGCCCTCCTTCTCTATGCGAGCCAGGTTGTCCCGCAGGATCGGGCCGTATTCGTACTTGCCAGGG
This sequence comes from uncultured Cellvibrionales bacterium, assembly GCA_937864065.1. Taxonomy (GTDB): domain Bacteria; phylum Pseudomonadota; class Gammaproteobacteria; order Pseudomonadales; family UBA7239; genus UBA7239. The sequence continues at coordinate 1,676 of CALMIC010000037.1, forward strand.
CAGACGTAGGTGCACAGCGCCAGGTCCTCCTCGTCCAGCTCAAGGCAACCGAGTTTCTGCGCCATTTCCGTGTCACCGACGATCAGGTAACGCAGCAATTGAGTCGGCAGAATGTCCAGCGGCATGACCGCCTCGTAGCTGCCCACCGGCACCATGGCGCGGGCACTGCCGTTGGTGCTGGTATCGAAGGCAAAGCGTTTATTTCCGAGCAGTTTTGAGACAAACACATTGAGTACCGAGTGCTTGTTGACCCCGGCACGCAGGTAATGCAGGAACTCGCGCTCATCACCCTCGTGCAGGCAGGAAAGCTGCTGGTGGTAACGCCCCAGGTAGGCATAAGGTCCGCGAGCATGACGCCCACCCAGCACCGATCCGGAAATCAGGCGGTTGCGGCCCTCCTGCAATTCACCGCCGGCGAGCGCTTCCAGACTGGCGCCCAGACGAGTGCGCAGCAGGCGCGGACGCTTGACCGCCGGGCCAGCCAGGGCAATGACCCGCTCCGGATTGAGCCGGCCGCTGGTGAACAGCGCACCGATGGCCAGCACATCCTGATAGCCGATGTGCCAGGCCGTCTTGCCGGCAGACACCGGATCGAGGAAATGAATATGGGTGCCCGGCAGACCGGCGGGATGCGGACCGGCAAACTCGGCGACCTCGACATTGGCCTGCACCTCACCCGGCAGAGCCTGGCCGGCGGCCTTGCATAAAAACACCTTCGCCAGACGGGCCAGCACACTCAGGCCATTGGCAAAGTCGGCCGAGCGCTCGGTAATGATCAGAGCCGGATCAGCCGCCAGTGGGTGGGTGTCGATGGCCGTGACGAAGATCGAGCTGGGAACGGCATCAATCGCCGGCACCTTGCTGAAAGGCCGGGTACGCAGCGCCGTCCACAACCCGGACTGCTGCAGGTTGTCGCGCACCCGCTGCGGATCGAGCATGGCCAGTTCGGCGGCATCAAAGCGGGCGAACTCGACGGAGTCATCGCCCTCGACATCGATCACCAGCGACTGCAATACACGCTGCTCGCCGCGGTGAATGGCGCTGACCACGCCGGCTGCCGGCGCGGTAAAGACCACGCCCGGATTCTTCTTGTCAGCAAACAGGACCTGGCCAAGGCGGACCCGCTCCCCCACCTGCACCGCCATGGTCGGGCGCAGGCCGTGATAGTCGCAGCCAAGCAAGGCGACACTGGATACCGCCGGCGCCGCCTCGATCTGCTGCACGGGCTGACCGCTGACGGGCAAATCCAGCCCACGTTTGATTCTTATCATTTCCACTCCCCTACTGCAGATTCGGACCAGAATGCCGGACCTGCAGTCCCCGGATTGAACAAACGGTCAATTATAGGGAGGCCGGCACGCTGGCCACCATCCACAAATGCGACAGGCGACACGTGGCAACAAAACCCGCATTGACCCCCGGTA